>JAGCZN010000060.1 GCA_017959995.1 Clostridia bacterium | reverse complement strand
GAAGAACCCGGCGCTTTGGATTTTGCCACGGAAGGAACGATGGCGGCGTCTGCCTGTAATTCACCGTCGATATTGAGTTCGGGCGCAATTTCTTTAGCCTTTGCAAGAGCGGCGGAAACCTTATCCACGTCGGCATGTTTTGCGCTTCCCTTGGTGGAGTGAGAAAGCATTGCAATCCTCGGTTCTATCCCCGCTATGAAGGTGGCGCTCTTTGCGGACGCAACCGCTATATAAGCAAGTTTATCGGGATCGGGGTTCTGTTCCAACCCGCAATCGGCGTAAATATAACACCCGTCCTCACAGTATTGATTTCCGCATTCGGGCGCTATCATAAGAAAATAACTCGATACGAGAGGAACGCCGGGAGCCGTTTTTATGATCTGAAGCCCGGGGCGGAGAGTGTTTGCCGTTGAATGGCAAGCACCGGAAACAAGTCCGTCGGCATCGCCCGCTTTGAGCATAAGAACGCCGAAATAAGTGTTATCGTAAGAAAGTTTTTCCGCGTCTTCCTCGGTCATTCCCTTGGCTTTGCGAAGTTCGTATAAAATATTTGCGTAACCGGCGCGCTTTTCGCTCGTTTTGGGATCGATTATCTTTACGCCGGTAAGATCAACGCCGGGATTGTTTTTCTTTATTTCGTCGGGATTGCCGATAAGCGTAACTTCGGCTATTCCCTCTTTTACCGCCGCGGCCGCCGCCGCGACTACTCTCTGATCTTCCCCTTCGGGTAAGACGATGTGCTTGCCGAGCGAGGACGCTCTGCTCTTGATAGATTCCATAACTTTTGACATATCATTACTCCTTGCGGCGTTGCCACCGAAATTATTGCGCGAAAACGCTTTATTATCCGGCCGAAATGGTGTAAAATAATATTGAAGAGATATAAGTCTGCTTTTACGACCGGAAACCTATAAACTATTTTAATACTTTCGGCAAAAAAAATAAAGTATTTTGAGGTGATGTTTTGAAAATTTGTTGCGCGGTATGCGAATACAACCCGCTTCACAACGGGCACGTAGGCCATCTCGGATTTATAAAGAAAGAGATTACGCCCGATTATACGGTGATAATTATGAGCGGGAATTTTACCCAGCGCGGAGAAATTGCCGTTCTGGATAAATTCACCAGGGCAAAACATGCGGTTCTAGCCGGAGCGGACGCGGTTTTTGAATTGCCGGCCGTTTTCGCCACGGCAAACGCGGAAATATTCGCCAAGGGCGCGGTAAAACTACTAAAAGAACTGCCCGGTGAAAAAACGCTGTGCTTCGGCGCGGAAAGCGGGGATAAGGAAAGTTTTACGTATGCGGCAAAAATACTGTCGGAAGAGAGCAAAGAATTCAAAAAGTTGCTTAAAACGCAACTTAACGAGGGTTTTTCACTTGCAAAAGCAAAGATGAACGCAATAGAAACGATGGACGTAGGCGTTGATCCGGAACTTCTTAAAAACCCGAATAACATTTTGGGGATAGAGTACGCGAGAGCCGTTATCGAACTCGGCGCGGATATGGATATATTCCCCGTTTTGAGGAAGGGCGCGGGATTTAACGACGAAACGCTTTACCCGAATTTATCTTCCGCTTCAGCCGTGAGAAAGGCGATAAAAGACGGAAAGGTACGCACGGTAAAATCAAACGTGCCGAAATTCGTTTACGAGGATCTGCCCAAAGCTTTGCCGAACGCCGACGCGCTTACCTTTTACAGCCTGCTTTCTATGGACAGAAAACAGATAAAAGAGATACTCGACTGCACCGAGGGGCTTGAAAACAGAATAAAATCCTGCCTGAAAGATTCTCTTTCGCTTGACGAACTGAAAAACAAGGTGATTACGAAACGCTACACCGCTACGAGGATCAACAGGATACTCACCGCTTCGCTTCTTAAAATAAACGAAAACTTTGTAAGAAAATGTTTGAAAAGCGATCTGTACCTGAACGTTCTGGCGGTGAGAGAAGGTAGCGAAAAACTGCTTTCCGAAATACGTAAAAACTGTAAAATACCCCTTATAACGCGTAAAAACGACCTTAAAACCCTTAAATCGGCCGATTTGGAATGTTTTGAAAAAGACGTGTTCGCTAACGATATATTCAATTTTGCTGCAGGTGTTAAAACCAACGAATATATGATGCTGAAAATATAAAAATTTATATATAACGAAAAGCCGCTGCCATAACGCAGCGGCTTTTCGGTTATTACCCGGTTTTACCGTTTTATCTGATTTTTACAGAGCTACGAACTCACAAGAGTAAGTTTTGGTTTCGCTCTTCGTCTTGCCGTTGGGAAGTTCTACCTTGAAAACTATTTCGGCGGTAGCCTTTCCGCCCGCTACGAGATAAGAAAGCGGAGCCTGCGAATAATCGCTTACGTAAAGCCTTATAAAGTGTTCGCCCACGTGGTGCTTAAGACCGGTAGGATCGGTGAGCATCGCGTTGGTGAGATCGTCCTCTCCCAAAACGCTCATGTTGTCAGCCGCGTAAACGGTTATATGAGCTTCGTAAACGTCGGCAAACATTTCCTGGAATATCTGGCAAATACCCGTGTCGGCAAAGTTACGGATCTTCTTGGTCTGGTTGTTTATGAAGAACGTGGCGTGGTTGGCGCTTGCATCGTAAACTATACTCTTAATACCCATTTCAGGGGTTAGTTCGGGTAAAATGTTGTTGGTGAGAACATCGTTCAATCTTACGTCAACCTGCTCAAAATACGCGTCTATAACCGAACCGAGCGTACTTACGTTGGCAATGGCCGCCTTTAATTCTCTTAATGCGGCAGTCATTTTGCTTTTTGCCGCAAGAGCGTATATCTGATCCTGATAATCGGCCCAAAGAACCTGTATTTCAGCCCAAGCTTCCGCGGTGTAATCGCTTTCGTCAAGTTCCGATACGTAATCAAGACCTTCGGCGATGTAGTTTTCTCTTCTCTCATCGGTTTTAGCCGCGATATCGCCACAAGCCGCAACGGAAGCAGAAAGAACAAAAGCCGTTAACAATGTAATGATCTTTGTTGTTTTTTTCATTTCCTGACTCCTTTTTACGTGCTTTTTTGCCATATTAAGACAATTTGCACTATTATTCTTAATTATTATACAAACAGTCGATAAATTTGTCAACGATTTTCACACTGTTTGTTACGAATTTATTAAATTCGGGTTTCCGCGCATACAACTTTTTATTTTTTTCCGAGCTATGTTAAAACACTTGCAAATTTTTTGGCAAAGTTATAAAATATCAAATGTTCGCTATCCTATTTTATTCGGAGAATATACGTAATGTTTAATATGCTTGCAAGCGGGGCGTCAAAAGAGCTTGAACCCATTCTCGGCCTCGCGATGGCGATGTTGTTCGGACTTGTTCTGACGAGACTTATGAAACTGATGAAAATGCCCAACGTTACCGGTTATCTGATAGCCGGTATACTCGTAGGTCCGCATCTTCTCAATTTCATAGGCGCCGCCGGCGGCAACGAAGGATTTTTCAACCTGTTCGGAATGAACGGCAGCGCAACGGTTTTCGGAACCGAGCCTTTTTCCAACGGGGATCTAATAACTACGGTAGCGCTGGGCTTCATTGCTTTTTCGATCGGTTCTTCTTTTGAATTGAAACATATGAAAACGCTGGGGAAATCCGTTGCTGTAATAACGATTTTTCAGGCGCTTGTAACCGTGTTGCTCGTTGATGCGGCGCTTATCGCCGTTTCTTTGATAGCGCCCGACGTGTGCCCTATGCCCGTAGCCATAATTCTCGGCGCGATAGCCACCGCTACCGCGCCCGCAGCGACGTTGCTCGTAGTAAAGCAGTATAAGGCGAAAGGCCCGGTAACGGATACGCTTCTGCCCGTCGTTGCGATGGACGACGCGGTGGGACTTATGGTTTTCGCCGTAAGTTTTTCAATAGCGAAAGTGATGCTGGAAGGCGGAACGATAACGTTTGCTTCCGCTTTTTTAGAGCCCGTTCTGGAAATAGCGGAGTCTCTCGCGCTGGGCGCGGCGCTCGGCTTTATCGTAGCCTTTTCCATGAAAATCTTCATGAGCCGCGCAAACAGAATAGGCGTGGAAATAGCCGCGGTTTTCGCAGGCGTTGCGCTTGCGGATATGTGGGGGCTATCCAATCTGCTCGTATGTATGATGATAGGCGCGGTATACTGTAACCTGCATAAGGACGACGTTAAACTGAACAACTTCGCCGAACGTTGGACCGCGCCGCTGTTTATGCTGTTCTTTATCGTTTCGGGCGCGGAACTTAATCTTTCAGTGATTCCGAAAGTGGGAGTTATAGGAATAATCTACCTTGTTGTAAGATGCCTCGGAAAATACTTCGGCGCATACCTCGGCGCGAAAACCGTAAAGGCTGAAAAACACGTAAAAAACTATTTGGGACTTACGCTTTTTCCGCAGGCGGGCGTTGCGATAGGCATGGCCACCATGGTCGTTGCGGAACTGTCTTCAACGGGCGATCCGGCAATAACGTCGCTCGGAACGCAGATAAACACCGTTGTACTGTGCGCTACGTTGATTTACGAACTTTTCGGTCCGCTTATCACGAAGTGGGCGCTGACGAGATCCGGCGAGATCCACCCGGATACCAAAGCGGAAACCGTTTACGATACGCGCTTCGTTCTGCCGGTGGAAGAAGTTGCGGATAAAACTTTGAAAAGCGAAAACGCAAAAGATGCGGAAACGGCGGACGCGTTACGGACGCCTACGGAAAATACGGATAAAAATCCGTGATCATTAACTTCACGAAAGGCTCGTTCGCGAGCCTTTTTCTTTTATCAAATCACCCATTTTCATATACAAAGTATCTCCCGCGGCAACGTCGAAAACCTCTTTGGGCGAAAGAACTTTTACCGGATTTCCGCCCTCTTTGAAAATTACCGCTTCGGTCATGGCGCCGTTGTCCATCAGAGACAACAGTTTTTTTACCGTAGTTTCTGCGGAAACGGCTATGCGCTTTACCTCTGCCCCTCGCTTGAGAGACGCTAAAAACGCGTTTTCATAAATCTTTACGTACCCCTTATCCCTGCCCGTAAACAGCGTTCCGAACAAGGCGAAAAACGCAAAAAACAACAACGAGAAATTAACGGAATAAAAACAGGTATATATAAATAACCCGCCTAAAACGCAGGAAAACGCCACGCCGGTTATTTTTGCAACGATATTAGCGGTTTTTTTGCCGACGCTTAAGGAAAGCCACGCTTTGAGTATTCTTCCGCCGTCAAGCGGATAACACGGAAGCATGTTTACGGCCGCCAAAGAAAGCGAAGCCAGCATTGCCGTATCGGTGAACGCGTAAGTTTCGGGGAACACCCACCACATTGCGACGAACGAAACGGCGCAGGCAAGGTTTATCAAAGGCCCCGCCAGCGCAACGTATATTTCGTCACGGAATTTAATACCGCGCATATCGCCGGATATTACCGCCCCGTACGGCATAAGTACCACGCGATTGAGTTTGTAACCCAGTTTAGCCGCCGCCGACGCATGGCCGAATTCGTGTATCACCGCAACGAGCGTGTATATTGCAAAAATAAGTATTTTGCCGTTGAAACCGTAGTACAGACCGAATAAAAAAAAGAGCGGATGTATCGTAAATTTCAGCTTTGCCATACTATTTTTCCGTTATCGAGCGCATAGTCGGTCAGAAGTTTTCCGTTATCGTATAAATATATCCTCACTTCGCCGGACGAATAGCACACGGGAACGGATCTGTAAACGCTGTCGCCAAGTCCGTAATAGGCGTATTCAGCGCCCGATATAACGGCGGAAAAACTTGGGCTGTATCTGATCGTTATATCAAGTTTATCCGCGTTTTCAGCCACTTTTACAATTTTTCCGTCACAGGGGGAATAAATGCTTCCGCCTGCGGAAAAGATCATTACACCCTCATCGAGCGTTACGCCCGAAGCGTTTACCGCGGGCGTAAACCTGGTGTAGGAAACGTCGCTTTCAACGGCTTCACCCGAGCGGAACACGCTTCTTACGAGCGTATTTATGCCGCTGTCCTGCCAAAAGATATTCGTGAGCATAATCGTCAGAACGAGAACGATTATTACCGCGACCTGTGCGGCTATTACGTCCACCTTAAAAAAATCTTTTCTTTTCCTATTTTTTTCCTTTTTTTTCGTAATTATCTCTACCGTTTCGGGAAAAGCGTTTTCAATAGCGACGGAATCTTCCGATAAGCCGTATCCGCTCTCTTCCGTTTTACCGTTTACCGCTTCCATAAGATCTTTTTTCAAAGTTTCCACGCGTTTTCTGCGGAATTTTCTCGCTTTCTTCACCGTTACTTCGGAAGTTGCAACCGGTATTTCGATCATTTCAGCGTAATCGAGTTCGTTCATATTTTGGTATCCCTCCTTTAATTCGTACGCTAATAATGTATGCCCTTTTCGTACCGATTATTAGAACAAAATAAAAACGGCGAGGAAATTTCCTTGCCGTTTTTGTCGAAAAACCGCCTTTTTCGCGCGTTAACACGGTTTTAATTTATTTTTTTGTACACCGCTATATCAAGCTCGATACCGTAGGGCAATCCTTCGCAGTTCTTTATTTTGATCTTACCCGTTTTCTCGTCAACAAGTACGCTTTTGTATTTTCCGCCCGTTATGATACCGCAGACGTTGAACACGTATGCGTCCTTATCGATGAGGTACGGGATGAGTTTTTCGGCTTTTTCCGGTTCGTTGAGATAACCGATATGGTGAACGTCCGTTCCGTCCCAACTGAACGCGTACACGCCGACTTTAGGTCCATTCTTCACGTCACATACTTTCAGGGCGACTTTCCTTAACTCCTGCTCTGCGACTTCGTAAATGTAATCGCCCTCGTACTCTTCCTTTATTTCGGAAGCGGACAACCCGTCGTATTTATCGAGATAACCGAGTTTGATTCCCTCTTTTATCAGTTCCTTGAATACGGCCTGAACGTTTTCTTTCATCTCGCTTTTCGCGGGAACTTCAACGGTGAACTCGTCGTCTATCTCGGCCGTTTCCGTGGGGGCGGCAATATATCTTCTGCGCGGCGGAATTGCAAGCTGAAGCTTTAATTCCTCCACCATCTTTTTATGCTCTTCCTTCGTCGTTTCTTCGGCATCGACTTCCTGAACGGATTCCTCGTCGGGCTCGTCTTCCATCAGCTCTTCTTCGTCTTCTTCGTCTTCACCTACGGTTTCCTCCGCGGATTCCTCCTCGGCGGGAACTTCTTCCTCCGCGGGCTCCTCGGTTGCGACCTCTTCCTCGGCGGCAACTTCTTCCTCCGCGGGCTCCTCGGTTGCGACCTCTTCCTCGGCGGCAACTTCCTCCTCGGCTGTAACTTCTTCCTCCGCGGGTTCTTCGGTTGCCTCTATCTCCTCACGGATCTCTTCCGTGACCGTGAGTTCATCGGTTTTCGCGGCGGTTTTTTCACCTGCCGGCTGCTCCGAAACGACTTCGCTGGCCTCGGCGGCAAATTCCTCTTCCGTTTCCGTATCCGAGCCGTATCCGCCGTAAAAAGATTTTTGCATTTTCTGCTTCATCCTCTTTTTTCTGCCGCTGAAATTCAGCTTTGTATAAGCGTTTTTATCCTCTGTAAAATCTCTGTCGG
>JAGCZN010000059.1 GCA_017959995.1 Clostridia bacterium | reverse complement strand
ATTTTAACGTTCTTGAAGTCGTCGGCGGCCATTCTCGTCAACGCGCTCATCGGCTCTCCCTGGCTGCCCGTGGAAATTATAACCATATCCTTATCCGGGATGTTTTTGTTCCTTTCAAGTTCCACTATGGTATTGGGCGGAATCACAAGCTCGCCTATTTTAGCGGCGGCCTCGGTAACTTTTTCCATACTTCTTCCGGAAAAAGCCACTTTCCTTTTATATTTTACGGCAAGGTTGAGAATCTGTTGCAAGCGGTATACGTTGGAGGCGAAAGTGGCTATTATGATGCGCCTTTTTTCGTTCTCCGCAAATAGCCTGTCAAGCGTTTCTCCCACGACGCTTTCACTCATAGTATAACCGGGCCGCTCGACGTTGGTAGACTCGCACATGAGCAAAAGAACGCCCTTCTTTCCTATTTCGGAAATGCGCGTAATGTCCATTATATCGCCGTTTATCGGCGTGAGATCCACCTTGAAATCGCCCGAGTGGAAAACTACCCCCACGGGCGTGGTTATCGCAAGCGCCACCGCCCCCGGGATAGAGTGGTTCACGTGAATGAATTCAACCGTAAAACATCCGAGTTTTATCACCGCCGAGGGTTTTACGCAATTGAAACTGTAGTTCGTAACGCGGTTTTCGTGCATCTTACCCTCGGCGAGTGTCAGCGCGAGTTTGGTTCCGAACACGGGCGCGTTCACTTCTTTGAGAAGAAAAGGCAGGCTGCCTATATGGTCCTCGTGCCCGTGGGTTATAACTATTCCGCGTATTCTGTCCTTGTTCTGCGCCAGATACGTGGTATCTGGTATTACGAGATCGATTCCCGGCATATCTTCCGTGGGGAAGGCTACGCCCGCATCTATCACTATTACGTCTTTACCGTATTCGAGGGCGGTCATATTTTTTCCTATTTCGCCCAGCCCGCCGAGAAAACGGATTTTCAATGATTTGTTGTTTTTCAAAATATCTCCTGATTAAACCGTATATTCTTTGATTTGCGCCTCTAATTTTTCTTTCATCGCGGCGTATTTTACCAGTTTTTCACGCTCGCCGTCGATAAGGGCTTTAGGCGCTTTTGCAACGAAGCCCGCGTTGTTGAGCTTCGCCGAAGCCCTTTCTATCTCTCCGTTTATCTTTTCGAGTTCGCCTTTGAGTCTTTCGATCTCCTTTTCCGTATCCACAAGTTCGCCGAGCGGCACGTACAGTTCGCACTCCTTAAGAACCTGCGAAACCGTTTTGCCACGTATATCTTCCTTGCCGGAAACGAATACTATTTCGCTTACGCCGGCAAGTTTTTCTATATACGCGCGGCAATTGCCGATCACTTTGGAAAGGGTTGACGTTACCGTTAAAAGCTGCACTTTTTTGGAAGCGGGCGCGCCGACCTGCGCTTTTATGTTGCGCACGGTTTTTATTATTTCCATAACGGCTTCCATATTGGCGGCTTCCTTGCGGTAGGCGTGTTTCGGATTATATCTGGGGAAGGCGGAAACCATAATGCTTCCGTCGGCTCCGGGCAGATTCTGATATATCTCCTCCGTTACGAACGGAACGAACGGATGGAGAAGTTTGAGGGTGTTTTTAAGAACGTAAACGAGAACGCCCAGCGCCGATTGCCGCTTTAATTCGTCGTCGCCGTAAAGCACGGGTTTGGTAAGTTCTATGTACCAATCGCAGAAATCGCTCCACACGAAATCGTATAGCGACGCGCACGCCAGCCCCATTTCGTATTTTTCCATATTAGCCGTAACGTTGCGTATCGCCGCGTTCAGCCTTGAAACTATCCACTTGTCGGCAACGGTGAGTTTGCATTCGGAAATATCGGGAACGGCGTGTCCCTCGCAGTTCATTATAACGAAGCGCGAAGCGTTCCATATTTTATTCATGAAATTCCTTGCGCCTTCGGTTTTTTCCTTTGAAAACCTCGTGTCGTTACCGGCAGAAATGCCGTTTATCAGCGAAAAACGCAACGAATCTGCCCCGTATTCGTCTATAATCTCCAACGGATCGATACCGTTTCCCAAAGATTTGCTCATCTTTCTTCCCTCGGCGTCGCGCACTATTCCGTGAATCAAAACGTCCTTGAACGGTATTCTTCCCGTGTGTTCGAGGCTGGAAAAGATCATTCTCGCCACCCAGAAGAAAATTATATCGTAAGCGGTTACGAGAACGTCCGTCGGGAAAAAGTAATCGAGGTCGGGCGTGGCGTCGGGATAGCCGAGCGTGGAGAACGGCCACAGCGCCGAACTGAACCAGGTGTCGAGAACGTCCTCATCCTGACGAAGGGAAGTACAGCCGCATTTCGGGCATACCGAGGGCGTTTCCTTCGCCACGGTAACGGCGCCGCAATCGTCACAGTAGTAAGCGGGGATCCTGTGCCCCCACCAAAGCTGGCGGGATATGCACCAATCTCTTATGTTTTCCATCCAGTTGAAATATATTTTGGAGAACCTGTCGGGCGTGAATTTCACCCTGTGTTTTCTTACGGCTTCTATAGCGGGTTTCGCAAGCGGCTCCATCTTCACGAACCACTGTTTGGATATGATGGGTTCAACCGCGTTGTGGCAGCGGTAACAATGCCCTACGTTGTGCGCGTGGGGTTCTATCCTTTCAAGCGCGCCGCAGGCTTTCAGATCCTCAACTATCGCCTTTCTCGCCTCGTAACGATCCATACCGCAATATTTGCCGGCCCTCTCGTTCATCGTGCCGTCGTCCGCCATAACGCGTATCGCTTCGAGATTGTGGCGGAGCCCCACTTCGAAGTCGTTTGGATCGTGGGCGGGCGTGATCTTAACCGCACCGGAACCGAATTCCTTATCTACGTAAGAATCGGCTATAACGGGTATTTCGGAATTTACGAGCGGAAGAATAAGCGTTTTTCCGACGAGGCGCGCGTAACGTTTATCGGTGGGATTAACGGCAACGGCCGTATCGCCGAGCATGGTTTCCGGACGGGTGGTGGCAACCGTGATACAGCCGCTTCCGTCCTTGAAAGGATACCTCAGATGCCAGAAGAAAGAAGGTTCCTCAGAATATTCCACTTCGGCGTCGGAAAGCGCGGTTTTGCAATGCGGGCACCAGTTTATTATTTTACTGCCCTGATAGATAAGCCCTTTTTCGTACAGATTTACGAAAACTTCCTTTACCGCTTTGGAACACCTTTCATCCATGGTGAAGGCAAGGCGGCTCCAATCGCACGAGGAGCCGAGATGCTTTATCTGTTCCACGATGCGGTTGCCGTATTTTTCTTTCCATTTCCACGCGCGGGCGAGAAAACCTTCCCTGCCGACGCTCTCTTTAGTGATGCCCTCTTTCGCCATTTCCTCTATAATTTTCACTTCGGTGGCGATCGAAGCGTGATCCGTTCCGGGAAGCCATAGCGTTTCGTACCCCTGCATTCTCTTATAACGGACTATACTGTCCTGCAGGGTATGGTTGAGAGAGTGCCCCATGTGTAGTTGCCCCGTGATGTTCGGCGGCGGAATTACTACCGTAAACGGAATTTTATCCGCATCGGGCCGGGCTTTGAAATAACCTTCGCTTTCCCATTTTTCGTAAATCTTCGTTTCGAATTCCTTCGGTGAATAGGTTTTGGGCATATCCATTATTTTATCCTCTTTTGCCGTAATATAAACCGCGTAGATTAAACCGTATACGTATATATACAGATAGTTATTTTATCACACGCACGGATAAAAGTCAAACCAAAACGCGCGGGCGCGAACGTTTTAAGGAAGTTTCTCGTCGAAAAACGTAGCAAATCCAACGGGCGCATTCATAAAATGTAACGTATTTTAATTGAAGGAGAAAAATATGAAAAAATTTATTTGTTTACTTATCGGTTTTACTTTGTTTCTGTGCGCGGCGGGCTGCGGAACGTTCAAGGGCGGCACCGCGACGGTACGCATAAACGAAGTTACCCATTCAATATTCTACGCCCCCCTATACGTGGCTATCGAAAACGGATACTTCAAAGACGAGGGAATAAAAACCGAACTGACCAACGGCGGCGGGGCGGATAAGTCGATGGCGGCGCTCCTTTCGGGTAGCGCGGACGTGGCTTTCTGCGGGCCCGAAGCGGCAATTTACGTTATAAACGAAGGAAAATCCGACGCGCCGAGAGTTTTCGGCCAACTTACCAAGAGAGACGGAAGTTTTCTCGTCGGAAGGTATAAGGACGACGATTTTCGTTGGGAAAAACTTGAAAACAAAACGGTTATAGCCGGCAGAACGGGCGGCGTTCCCGCGATGACGTTCGAATACGTGGTAAATAAACACGGACTGTATAACGGCACGAACATAACGCTTGACAACTCCGTTCAGTTCAACCTGATGGGACCTTCCTTCGAGGGCGGAAACGGTGATTACGTAACGCTGTTCGAACCCACTGCCTCGGAATTTCAAAAGGCGGGAAAAGGCTATATCGTTGCGAGCGTAGGAGAGGAAAGCGGAGAGATACCGTACACAACGTTTATGTCGTTAACCTCGTATATCGCGAAAAACCGCGACGTTTTGGTAAAATTCCTTACCGCCTTGCAGCGCGCGATACAACACCTGAACACCGCCCCCGCGGCAACCGTTGCCGAAGAGATAAAAGGGCAGTTTCCGGATACTCCGACGGAATCCATAACCGCGTCGCTTGAAAGTTATATCAAAATCGACGCCTGGACGAAGAATATGGCAATGACGGAAGACGCCTTAGAAAGATTGCAATCCGTAATGACTTCCGCCGGCGAACTAAACAAAAAAGTTTCCCTCTCCGCCCTTGCGGACAATACCCTTGCGGAAGAAGTTTTTGAAAAGGTGATGAATCGGGGCGGATAATGAACACACTTTTAACTTTGGATAAAGTCGGACTCGTATACCATTCGCCGTCGGGAGAAACGCAGGCGATAAAAGATATGAGTTTTGAGGTGAACGAAGGAGAATTTACCGCGGTGATAGGCCCTTCCGGTTGCGGTAAAAGCACGCTTTTAAGCGTTATTGCCGGGCTTATCAGACCCTCGGAGGGAAGCGTTAAGATAAGAGAACGGGAAGGAGGCGGCAGCGGCGAACTAGGCTATATGTTGCAGAGAGACGAACTGTTCCCCTGGCGCACCATAAGAAAAAACGTAGTGCTTCCGTTGGAAATAAAACGCCGTAAAACGCGCGTAAACGTTGAATACGCTCTGAGCCTTCTGGAAAAATACGGGCTGAAAGAATTTACCGATCATTACCCCGACCAACTCTCCGGAGGAATGCGGCAGCGCGTGGCTCTTATACGGACGCTTGCCGCAAAACCCGAGCTTCTGCTTCTCGACGAGCCCTTTTCGGCTCTCGATTACCAGACGAGACTTTCCGTGTGCGAAGACGTATTCCGCATAATAAGAAAGGAAAACAAAACCGCGCTCCTCGTAACGCACGACGTTTCCGAAGCGGTTTCCGTGGCCGACAGAGTACTTTTACTCTCTCCCCGCCCGGCAAAGATCCGCAAGGAGTACCTGCTTGATTTCGGAAGGGATACCACGCCCCTGAAAAGAAGAAACGATCCGCGCTTCCGCGATTGGTTCGAACTTATGTGGAGGGATCTGAACTATGAAAACAAAAGATAATTTTTCCGCCGAACACCTTCTTTACCTTAAAAAACGAAAGCGTGACGATCTTACCGTAGCCGCGGCGCGAATTTCGCTCGCAGTGGGTTTTCTCGCCCTGTGGGAGTTGCTGTTTCAGGTGGGCGCGATAGACGGATTTATATTTTCATCACCGTCAAGAATCGCAAAAAGCCTTGTAAATCTCGCAAAAACCGGAGAATTGTTCATGCACGCGGGCATAACTCTTTTCGAGACGTTGTCGGGCTTCGTAATAGCTACCGCGGCGGGAACGCTGGCGGCACTGGCGCTTTGGTGGAACGAAAAATTGAGAAAAATACTCGATCCTTATATCGTAGTTCTCAACAGCCTGCCCAAAATAGCGCTCGGCCCGGTAATTATTATATGGTTCGGAAGCGGGCTTAAATCGATAGTGGTAATGACCGTGCTGATAACCGTTATAGTTACTACGATAACCATGCTCGGCGGATTTACCGCAACGGACGGAAACAAGATTTTTCTGCTCCGTTCGCTCGGAGCCGGCAAAATGCAAATTCTTACGAAACTCGTAATTCCGTCCGCCCTTCCTACGTTTATAAGTATGCTTAAAATCAACGTAGGGTTGAGCTGGATTGGTTCGATTATGGGAGAATACCTCGTTTCACGCGCGGGCATCGGCTACCTTATCGTATACGGCGGGCAGGTTTTCAAACTTGACCTAGTTTACGCCGCCACGCTGGTGCTTTGTCTTCTCGCAACGGGAATGTACGCGCTCGTATCCCTTACGGAAAAACTTACCGTCGGGAAAAAATGATTCTTTTAACGCGAAAAGAGAAAGCGATAAAACGTAAAACAAACCGACAACGCCTATAACCGGATACAATTTATTGACGATTTTATAAAAACCAAGCCTCGAAAGCGCAAGTGCCGATACCGCAAAAACGGCGTTTAACGTGCGTTTTACGGGGCTTTTCTTTACCAACGCAACAAGCGGGTAATGCGATGAAACAAGGGTGGTTATTATTCCCGCAAGAGTTACCGTAAAAAAAACGGCTTTGAAAAAACCGCTTTCTACGGAGGACAGAAGCGGAACGTTTTTTTTCAACGAGGCGGATGATGAAATTTTATTCATAACGATATAGGCGCATACGGATATTGCGAATGCCGCGAGTACGGACGCGATAACTACCGAAAACGGGGAGTTTCCCTTACCCGTATCGGCTATGACGGCTGCGGAGAGAAAACAGTTCATCGAAGCGTAAACGACCACGGAAAAAATCTTACTTTCTCCCGTAAAAACCGTTTTAACCGAAACCGAACCCGCACAGGCTGCCACTATCGCCGTTATCATAACGGGCACGAGCAAAAGGTTGAAACGGGAAACGCCGTCTATGCCTTTTTCGCATACGAAAAGCGAAATCGCAAGAAAAACGGCCGAAAGCGCGGGGATCCTTTCGTCAATTCCTGAAGCGGATGAAAAAAGCGCATCCGCGCCGGCGCACATACCTGCGAGCGTAATGAATGAGCATATCAGCACGGACGCATTTATTATTTTTGAAAAACGCCCGAAAACGCGCAAATTCAAGCCGGTAAGTCCGCCGTATCGCATGCCGAGATACGATATCACCGTGAAAAAAACCGTTAACGTAACGAACAGCGCGGCGCAAGCGGGCAATAAAAAAGTGCCCGAAAAAAAACGGACGATTTCCGCGCCGGTTATAAAACCCGCACCTATTACCGCGCCGATAACTGACGCCGCCGAGCCTATCGATCGATAAAAAACGCCCTTCATACCATAACGATATGAAAGGCGATTGAGTTTTATTCGGAAATTCAGTTTTTGCGGCCTTTTATTTTTCGGTAAGACGGATCCGAAGAAAAATCACGCTCCTCGGTACACTCGCCGCCCAGCGCCTCCACCGCGTATCTCATTTCCGTGTAATCGGAATACCTTACGTCGGGTTCGGCCATGCGTTTCTTTATGGTTTCAACGGCGCGTTCGTCACCGTATTTTGCAAGAAGATGCGTGTAAAACGCCACTTCTTTTCTTTCCGCACCCTCAAAACGGGATATTAAAAAGAAAAATATCCTATCGTCCCTCGGGCAGGACGCGAGAGCTTCAGCAATATATTCTACGCCGAAATCCGCCTTGCCGGCCGCTTTGAGAAGTTCATCCTTGAAATCGGAAGCGTAATTTATTAAAACCTCGCCCATAAGTTCGCGCATATTTTCATCCGTATCGGCGGCGGTAACGTAATCAAGATAAACGGGAAGTGCCCTGAAACACGCTTTATCGCTTAAAATATTCACCGCGTAGGAAGTGAGTTCTTCGTCGGTACCCCTTTTGAGAAATTCAATAAGTCCGTTTTCCGTATCGGCTGAAACTAATGCGGCGCAAAGAAAATCCGGAACGGGTACATCCTCTTCCACGTGCGCTTTAAGCAATTCGCAAAGTTCTTCGCCGTTCATATCTCCGTAAAACCTTTCGGGACTTTTTCCGCCGAGTTCGGGCAGGGGATTCTTTCCGAAATTCCCGTACAGAACGGGAATTTTATCTTCCCACTCCTCTTCGGTGTATTTTCCTGCGTTTTCGGCCATATATTTTTTTACGTATTTTTCAAACAGCGCATCGGTATCTATAATCTTCATGATCGCTCCTTCGGCGCGAGATAGACAAGCGCCTGTTCAAGTTCTTTTTCTTCAACGTAAAACAATCCGCAAACCACGCTTTTTGCCGAAACCGCGAAAAGACCGATAATATGGAAAATCGCCGCGGCAAGCGCTTTGTGGCCGGCGTTAACCGGGCCGCCGTTGTACTCGTATATATCTTTAAGTTTTTTGATCTTTCTTCTTAAAACGGGAATTTTATCTTCGGCCATAAGATACAAAACGGAAGCAACCGCGGCGTACGCCTCGTTGAAAAGTTCGGCGGCATATCCTTCGGTTTTCAGATGCGCAAGCGTAAATTCTTTATAAATGTGCGCCGTAACACACTTTATCGGCATATTCACGCCTATAAGCAGATATTCTTTTATGGCGGCGCGTTTGATTTCGTCCGCTACGGTTACGTCGAGAAACAGCTCTTTGAGATACTCGTGGGTGCGCTTTGCGTCCACGGCAAGCCCCATCTGCATACCTACGGAAAACAGTTCGTCGAACTTGCATTTTACGATACAATCGAGATGTTCGCGGATATCCTCGAACGAAATCGTACCGGCTTCTCTCATGGTGTTGAAACGCCTGTTAAGCTCTTCAACGCGGTATTTTACCTCGCTTTCTTTCAGGTCAAACTCGTATTCGAGCCGGTCGGGCCTTTCGGAAGCGCTTTTCCCCGCAACGGAAAGTTTCTCCCTGACCACCGCGTTTTCGGTGAAGGTGAGAACTTTTTTAAGATCCGCACGGCATTTTTCCACGTCGCCCAGGTTATACCTGACCAACCCGCGGACGTATAACACGTTAAGGTTGTAAGGCGTTTCTTCAAGTATTCTGTCGATAAACCTTAAAGATTCACGTTCGTGGCGGGTATCGAGCGAGAGCATTATCATGTGAAGGCAGCGCTCCTCGTCGAACTCGTCGTCGGGAAGAGAATACAATTCACGGAAAAACACTTCGCTCTTTTCCGTTTCGCCTCCGCTGAACAGCGAACTGCATATAACGTACTTCGCGCGGAAGTTTTCGGGATCGAGATACAGTATGTGATCGGCAATATCGGTTGCCGTTTCGTATTTACCCTGCAGAAAAAGCACGAACGAAATTATTTCGAGCGATCTTAGGTAATGAGGGCTTTTTTCGTTGATATCCGCAAGCAACACGAGCGCTTCGTTGAATTTGCCCTCTTCCACAAACGCGCGCGAACGCTTTATTTTTTCTTCTCCGTCGTCGTCCTTATTTTTATCGTAAACCACGAAATACTGCCCGTTTTCGTTTTCAACGGCTATATCCTGAAGATCTTCGATAACGTCGTTATACTCGTAATCTCCGTCGTTATCAAGCGCCAACTGCTTGCCGAAATAATGAACGGAAAAAACGTCCTTGCCGAGAAAATAGTAGTTTGCGGCTATTCCGTTATACGCGCGCGCTTCCTCGTATTTGTCCTCCGCTACGGACAGCGCCCTGAACCAGCAGTTTACGGCTTCGGTACAAAGATCCGCGTCGGTATAAAGTTCCGCAAGGGCGGCGTTTGCGGAATAATCGAAAGGCGCTTTTTCAAGCGCGGAACGGTATGCGGAAACGGCGCCGGTGAAATCTCCTTCGTCGCGTCGCTTTTCCGCCACGGCTTTCAGTCTTTCGTACCCGTTGTCAAACCGTAATACCTTATTCACTCGCCTCACCCAATATCCTTTTGACGTCT
>JAGCZN010000058.1 GCA_017959995.1 Clostridia bacterium | reverse complement strand
TGTCTATGTTTACGCCCGAAGTTACGAGCAGATCAAGCCGATTAAAAGAGATAAAGGAGGAACTCGAAGATGAGAAAGACAGGCAAGATAAAATAAACGATTATTACAACAGCAAGTAAAGACCGCTAAATTAAAAATGTCGGCAGTTTAATAAAAAGGCGAAGTGCCATAGTGTAGTAAGAGAAGAAAACATAAGCCCGACTAAAAATGAAATTACGTATTCATACGGAGACAAAAAATTATGAGGAGAGTCTAAAAAATGAAAATTCAATTTAATAGCAGAAGAAACGAATAACAAGTAGGAGGGAAAGTTTACGAGGAAGCGCAAGAACACGACGGGCATACCGGATTTTGAAATTCAATGTTTGGCGAGAGCATTATTGCCCGAAATACAAAAACTTTTTGAAACGGAGGAAGGAAAAAGAGAATTTGAAAAATGGCGCGCCGAAAGGCAAAAATCACAACTTAATATTAAAAAACAAATGAATTATAATCCCGATGAAACCAACGGGATCCCGCAAATAAATACATAAGCGGCGGTTTATCGTAAGCCGAAAAACGATAGAGGCAGACAGGGGTTTTTCTCTCTCTGCCTCTTTTTTTATAACCTAATTATAAAACCGAAACAACCTTTAATAAAGTAGAAAGTGTTCGGATTATTAACGGAAACTTCACCAGATAGTATAAAAGCGAACCCGTTTCCACTCGGAGACGGATTCGCTTTTATCTTTCGCCTTAAAATAAATATCGTAAAAAATCGCTTCTTTTTGCAACGGATACCGTTTCGGGCGTTATTTTAAGAATTTGGCACGTCGGTATTCGCCTGACGCGCGAAAAGAAACCTGACATCCGAAAGAAAAGTTCCGCAAATTTTTTCGGAAAAGTTCCGCCCGATTATACTTGCGAAAAATTTGAAAATCTGTTAAAATATTATTACGGCATTACCGTATTTTGACATCACGAGGCTGTTTATGACTTTAAGCATAACCGTTGCGAATATAATAAACGCGTTGATCATTTCGATAGGAATAGGCGTATGCGGGCTGAACATGCTGCAGATCGGATTCGCGGCCAGGCTCACAAAAAACACTACGCGTTACTTTCAGTTGTTTTTCGGATTTATCATTACTTACATATCCACGCATTTGATCCGTATGCTCTTTGAGGGGATAAGCGGCGGCGGAATAACGGTTCTGCTTAAAATATCGGCTTTTATCGAATTTATCTCTTCGGGATGTATGGTGTTTCTTATCTCGCTGCTGGTTTTGCATTTAACGTCTCCCGAAAAGAAACTCGCTTTTTTTATCGCTTTCTTTTCATTGCTCGTTCTGTATGCCGCAACGCTCGTAGCCGCGCAGTTTTCGGAATTTTATTATTATTTCGACGAAAACAACGTGTATTTCAGAGGTTCCGCGTATCTCTCTTCAAACGCATTTCACCTGATTTTGATGATCGCCGATATGTACCTGCTTTTACGCTACCGCAACAAGATACAAAAGCGCATACGTTACGCCATCTGGACGTGTATACTCGCGCCGCTTGTGGCAATGATTGCGCAGGCCGCGGTAAAAGATATTCAGTTTATAATAATAGCAACTATATTCGGCGCAATGAATATGTATATTGCGATAATGTGGGATATAGTTGAAAAACACGAAACCCAGAAAAAAGAAAACGCCCGTATTGAAACCGAACTAACCATGGCTTCCGCCATACAGGCGGATATGCTGCCGAACATTTTTCCGGCTTTTCCCGACAGACCGGATTTTGAAATTTATGCTTCCATGGACCCCGCAAAAGAAATAGGCGGCGACTTTTACGATTTCTACCTGGTGGACGACAACACTCTCGCCATTACTATTGCGGACGTTTCGGGCAAAGGCATACCGGCGGCGCTTTTCATGATGGTATCAAAAATACTTGTGCAAAACTATACGATGATGGGGCTTTCGCCCGAAAAAGTTCTTGAAGCGGTAAACCGTCAGATATGCATGAACAATCACGAAGATATGTTCGTTACCGTTTGGCTGGGCATAATAGACCTGAAAAGCGGTACTATGAGCGCGGTAAACGCAGGCCACGAATACCCCACGCTGAAATCTCCCGACGGCGGCTTCGACGAATTGAAGGATAAGCACGGCTTCGTTATAGGCGGAATGCCCGGCGCAAAATACAAAAAATACGACGTTTTATTGCAAAAAGGCTCAAAAATCTTCGTTTATACCGACGGAGTGGTAGAAGCCAAAAACGAAAAAGGCGAACTTTTCGGAAAGGAAAGACTCGCCGCGGTACTTGAAAAATCGAAAAACTGCTCCCCCGAAAAAATAATCGGGGAAGTGAAAAAAGAAATAAAGGAATTTGCCGGCAAAGCCCCCCCGTTCGACGATATAACCATGCTTTGCCTGCAATATAACGGAAGCGATATGGAAATAAGGGAATTAACCGTTACCGCAACGTTGGAAAACGTAGAAAAAGTAACCGATTTTGTAAACGAGGAACTTGAAAAATACGATTGTCCGCCAAAGGCGCAGATGCAGATAGACGTTGCCATAGACGAGCTTTTCGGAAACATCGCGCACTACGCGTACGATCCGGACGTGGGCCCGGCTACCGTTCGCGTGGAGGTGGAAGAAGATCCCCTTGCGGTGGTTATAACGTTTATAGATAAAGGCAAGCCTTTCGATCCGCTCGCCCAGTCGGCGCCGGATCTGAATTCGTCTGCGGAAGAAAGAGCCGTAGGCGGGCTCGGCGTGTTCCTCGTGAGAAAGACGATGGACGAAATAACTTACGAATACAAAAACGGCCAGAATATACTGAAAATAAAAAAACACATGTAAATTCTGATTGACGACGGAAATAATATGAACGTATTGGAAAAAGCAATAATTTTTGCGGTAAACGCGCACGAAGGAGCATACAGGAAAAACGGAAAAACCCCCTACATTCTCCACCCGATGGAAGTTGCGTCTATCGCCGGCACAATGACGGACGAGATCGAAGTGCTTGCCGCCGCCGTTCTTCACGATACCGTAGAAGATACGGCGGTCACCCCCGAAGAAATTGAAAAAAACTTCGGAAAGCGCGTAGCCGAACTCGTTTCTTCCGAAACGGAAAATAAAAGGAAAGATCTTCCTTCTGCCGAAAGCTGGCAAATAAGAAAAATCGAATCCCTTGAAAAAATGAAAGCGGCCGAAGATATCAACGTAAAGATACTGTGGCTTAGCGATAAACTTTCAAACGTCAGATCCATCTACCGTTTGCAGATGGAAAAAGGAGCCGATCTGTGGCGGATTTTCAACCAGAAAGACCCCGCGAAACAGGCGTGGTATTACAGAACCGTTGCGGAATACACCGGCATACTCAGCCACACCGAAGCGTGGCGTGAATACGACGCGCTAGTTACAAAAATATTTCAGGAGAAAAACAACAATGACGGAAGTAACCTACAGCAATAACGGCAACTCTCTTACGATCGCCCTGAACGGACATATCGATTCAGCCAACGCGGCCGCCGTAGAAGCTAAAATAAACGAAATACGCTCGGCAAATCCCGCCGACGGGATCACCGTGAACTGCGAAAATCTCATATACATTTCCAGCGCGGGATTGAGAATCGTTCTCCGCCTTAAAAAAGCCGTACCCGATACGAAACTTATAAACGTATCCCCCGACGTGTACGAAATATTCGATATGACGGGCTTTACCGAAATAATGGAAATACATAAAGCGTACAGACTGCTTTCGGTAGAGGGCTGCGAGGTTATAGGACAGGGAGCAAACGGCAAAGTTTACCGTATAGATAAAGACACTATAGTAAAAGTTTATATGAACCCCGATTCCCTTGCCGAGATCCATCGCGAGCGCGAACTTGCCCGCACCGCATTCGTACTCGGCGTACCCACCGCCATACCTTACGACGTTGTGAGAATCGAAGGCGGCGGTTACGGTTCGGTTTTCGAACTTCTCAACGCCACCAGTTTTGCAAAACTTCTCTCCACGGGCGAAAAAACGGTGGACGAAATTGCCGAAATGAGCATTAAATTGCTTAAAACCATACATTCCACCGTGGTAAAATCCGACTCTCTGCCCGACATAACCGTTTACGCGAAAAACTGGGTGGATTTTCTGAAAGATCACCTGCCGGAAAATTTACACGAAAAACTTAAAACCCTGGTCACCTCTATCCCGTCCGACAACCGCATGCTCCACGGCGATTTTCATATCAAAAACGTGTTGCTTCAGAACGGGGAAAGTATTCTTATCGATATGGATACCCTTTGCCACGGTCACCCCGTTTTCGAACTTGCCGGTATGTACAACGCGTACGTGGGTTTCAGCGATATAGATCACGATAACGTTCTGAACTTCCTGGGCATTTCCTACGAAACGGCAGGGGAGTTATGGCGTAAAATGCTCCGTTTGTATTTTAACGGCGAAAGCGAAGAAAAAATAGCCGAAATCGAAAAGAAAGCGATGGTCATAGGTTACGCCAGAATTCTGCGCCGCGCCATACGCCTCGGCAACGAAAGAATGAGCTTCGCAACCGAAGTTGCGGAAAACTGCAAAAAACGGCTGGCAAAACTTCTTCCCGAAATCGACGATCTCACTTTCTGACGCATACCGATAATAAAGGCGACGAAATGTTGTTTTCGCCGCCTTTCGTTTTATTAAAATTCAAAAAACCACGGGTTTTTGCAAAAAAACGAACACCCACGCGCGCATTTAGTGCTATAATATAGCCATAAGCGAAATTTATAAGAGGTAAAAATGAAAAACGGCTTTCTTAAAATAGACGCGCACGTTCATTCCAGCGGCATAAGCTTTTGCAGCCACGCTACCGCGGAACAGATTATCGACGCGAAAAAAGAATCGGGTTACGACGGGGTTATCCTCGTAAACCATTGTCAGTCCTGGTATTACGCGCCCGCCGAGCACGAAACCTACGTAAAACGGGTAATAAACGAATACCGTCGTGCGGCGGAATACGGCGAAAAAGTGGGATTCAGGGTGTTTTTCGGGCTGGAAGTATCGATCGACAAACCCGCCTACAACGATTGGCTTTTATATTGCGTAACCGAAAAATTTCTTCTTTCCACCCCGTGTCTTTATCAGTTGAGCCAAAAGGAACTCTATCGTCTTTGCCTCGATAACGGCGTTGCGCTGGCGCAGG
>JAGCZN010000057.1 GCA_017959995.1 Clostridia bacterium | reverse complement strand
GAATGAATATTTTAGGCAAAGCAATACAAGATTATCTGAAAAAAAATCCATATGTGGCCGAGTTCAGATACGGCGTATACGGAGAAGGTGAAAAAGGCGTTACTATCGTCAAATTCAAATAGTTGTAAATATTTTCCGCTTGTGATATAATATTTTCGTCAACCCAAGGAGAAACGCAATGAATGAAGTCCGTTACGAGGAAACCGCATTTCCGTACGATTATCAAAAACAAAAAATTTATTATATAATATTGAGAATTATTATCGGCATAATGATCACCGGAACGGTTATTTTTGCTTTTTTATCCTTTTACGTCGTACCGTTCGACCAATGGCTCGGCCCGCTTTTTTTAATTGTGTGGTGGGTGATATTTATAGTTTTGCTCGAACTTTTCAAGTTCAGACTGTATAATTGCTACGATTTTATTTTCGTCAGCGGCGACGTGAGGATAGTTAAAGTCGTAAATACCCGAAAACGCAAGAAAATGATAGTTTTCGACAGTAAAAACGTATTTCAGGTAGGCCGTTTCGGAAGCGAAACTTACAATAAAATCAAAAACACCCCCAATATAAAAACCGTTTACGCGCCTACCAACAAAAGAGAATATGAAATTCCAACGTCTTACGTTGCCGTCGCTATGGACGGGGTGAAATATCTCGTAGTGCTCGAATGTACGGAAAAGTTTTTGCGTTACGTACTTCAATACAGCGGAAAAACCGTACTTGAAAAGGAGTTCTGATGCTTTATCTCGATAACGCAGCCACGTCTGTACCTCTGAAAGACGCGGCGGATCTCGCCTCGGTTTATTTTGAAAAATACTTTAATCCCTCGGCCCTTTATTCCGGGGGAATAGAGGTCGCTTCGTTTATTAAGGAGGCGAAGGAATTCGTTACTAATTCGGTTTGTCCGTCCGGCTACGAGTGCGTTTTTACGTCGGGCGGTACCGAAGCCGACAATACGGCGGTTTTTTCCTTTGCGAAAAGAGGAAACGCCGTAACCACTTCGGGCGAACATTCGGCAATTTACGAACCCTTCAGGGAACTATCCGCCCGCGGTTTGGAAACGAGGTTTGCAAAGCTCAATGCGGATGGTTCCGTGAACGTTGACGATCTTCTTTCCAAAACGGACGCCGGAACGTCTTTCGTATCCGTAGTGCACGTTAATAACGAAACGGGCGCGGTAAACGATATAAACGAAATTGCCGCTCAAATCAAAAAAATCAATCCGAAAGCCGTATTTCACAGCGACGGAGTTCAGGCTTTCGGCAAAATCCCGTTCAGACTTTCCTCAAACGTGGATACGTATTCCGTAAGCGCGCATAAAATAGGCGCATTGAAAGGTACGGGGGCGTTGATAAAAACGAAACGGCTCAAACTTTATCCGCTGATTTTCGGGGGCGGGCAGGAGAACGGAATGAGAAGCGGAACGGAAAACGTCCCGGGAATCGCCGCGTTTTACCGCGCCGCGCAGATAAGATATTCTGCCGTAAGGGAAAACTATTCTCACGCGTTGAAAGTTAAAAAAACCTTTTTATCGGGCATAGACGGGCAGGGAGTGAAAGTAGTTTCGCCGGAAAACGGTTCGCCTTACATAGTATGCATTATCGCGGCGGGGCTCAGAGGCGAAGTTTTACAGCACATGCTTGAAAAGCAAGGCGTTATAGTGGGAACGGGATCGGCCTGCGCGGCGCGTCACCGCCACAGCAGGATTCTTACCGCGTGCGGTTATACGGGCGGGGAACTCGAAGGGGTGTTGCGCGTCAGTTTTTCTCCGGAAACGGAAGAGGCCGACGCTGTTTTCGCCGCTGAAAAAATCAACGAGGCAATCAATTCTTTGAAAAAGGTTATCGGATAAACGATATGGAAAGAATTATAATTATAAGATATTGCGAAATCCACTTAAAGGGAAAGAACCGTAGTTTCTTTGAAAATTTACTTGAAAAAAACGTAAGAACGGCGCTTGAAGGCGTAGATTGCGAAGAGGTAAAGGCGCAAAGCCGGTATCTCGTTAAAAATTTTGCCGAGGAAGATCACGAACTTATTATCGGCAAACTCAAAAAAGTAAGCGGAATACATTCGATGAGCCTCGGTTTCCGCGTGAATACGGATTTCGGTGAGATCGGCGAATGCGCCGTTAAAATAATGCGGGGCAAGCGGGGAACGTTCAAGGTGGAAACAAACCGCGCCGATAAAAAATACCCCAGAACTTCCGTTGAAATAAGCCGCGATCTCGGCGGAATTATCCTTGAAAACGTAAGCGGACTGAAAGTGGACGTAATTTCGCCCGAACACGTTTGTTACGTCGACGTAAGAGAGGACGGAAACACCTATCTTTACTGCGATAACGTAAAGGGTATAGGCGGTATGCCGGTCGGCAGTTCAGGACACGGAACGGTTATGATTTCCGGCGGTATAGACAGCCCCGTGGCGGCATTTATGATGGCAAAACGCGGCATGCGTCTTTCCGCGGTACACTTCCACAGTTTTCCTTATACGGGCGAGGCGGCAAAACGAAAAGTTGAGGATCTTTCGAAGATAATATCGGAATATTCCTGCGGTATCGATCTTTACGTCGTGTCGTTTACCGAGATTCAGGAAGCGATACACGAAAAATGTCCCGAAGAAATGATGATAACGTTGATGCGCAGGTTTATGTTCAGGATAGCCGAACGTATCTCTGTAAGAATAGGCTCGCAGGCGATTATAACGGGGGAGAGCCTCGGACAGGTCGCCAGCCAGACTATAGAGAGCATAACCACGTCCAACGCGGTGGTAAGTATGCCCGTACTGCGCCCCCTGATAGGGTTCGATAAACTTGAAATAATAGAAATTTCAAAGAAAATTGGCACATACGATACGTATATTCTTCCGTATGAAGATTGCTGCACGGTATTTCTTCCCAGGTATCCTCTTATCAAACCCAAAACGGATAGGGTGATCGAAGAGGAGAGCAAGCTTGACGTAGACGCGCTTATCGCAAGAGCGCTTGAAAACGTAGAGGTTATAAGATTTTGAGCGGAGATTTTATTAAAAGCGGTTCGCCGCGCCAAAACAACGGGCGACGCTGCCCTTATTGCGGTGAAACTATAAGCGAGGGCGCGGAATATTGCGGTAATTGCGGTAAAAAAACGGGCGGCAGCGGTAAGGCCTACACGCCTATTTCCGAAAAGAAAGCGTTTATTATCCGCCTTATCCTCGGGGCCGTTGCGGTTGCGGCGTTCGTGCTTCTTTATTTTTTCGTTCTGAAAAAGTGATTTAGGCGTATACTTTTTTCTTTTTCGTCAATAATCAGCGTATCATGCCGCACGGCGAAGGTTACGGAGGACGTTGTATATATGAGCAAGAGGAAAAGAAAGAACAAGGTAGTAAAGCTTACCGAACGCGATTACGATAATTACGTTATGAGCATCAAGGAAGAGGAACCCGTTCATGCGGTAAAGAAAACCGTGGGGAAGTACGATGACACCGGCGCGTGAACCGTAAATCTTAACTTTACGGAAGCCTGCGTAAACATTTTCTCTTACTTTACGTAACGTAACGGACGGGTCTGTTTTCGGCTCGTATATTTTTTAGATCGATATTGATAAAACACGAAGTTTTTTCGGCCGCGGCGATTAAACGCCGCTTTTTTTTGCATAAAAGGACATAAATCGTTTATATAAAATTTTTTATATAAAAATTATCCGAAAAATGTTGAATTATACAAAATTTTGTTTTATAATTAACCTATAATTTTTATAATGGAGGAGTTTGGAGGTTTTTTAATGAACAGGGTGAATTTGCATAAAAACAGACGGGAAAAACTGCTTGAATCCGGTTCGGAAATCAGGGCGAAAATAGCGTCATTGACGGATGAATCAAGTTTTGTGGAACTCTCGTCGTACAGTTTTTCCAAAAACGAATTTTACGGAGAAACGGCTGAAGGCGAAGGCGTCGTTACGGGGTTTGCCACTATAGAAGGCAATCCCTGTTATATCGTGGCGCAGAACCCGAACGTTCTTTCCGGCGGGGTGAGCAAGGCGAATTGCGATAAGATCTGCAAAACGCTTATAGCGGCGCAAAACAATTCCACCCCCGTAATATATTTTCTCAACAGTAAAGGCGTTCAGATAGGCGAGGGCGTAAGCGTTCTCGAAGGAATTGCGGACGTTCTTTACGAGATGAACGAACTGCGCGGCAACGTTCCGCAGTTCGCCGTTGTCGACGGTGACTGTTTCGGTGCTTTTGCGCTTATCGCCGCCGCTTGCGATTTTACTTTCTATATGAAGGACGCCTGCGTATGCTATGCCAGTCCTTCGGTTATAGCCGCAACGTCGAAATTGCCCAAAACCAAGGCGGACGTAGGCGGAACGGCGTCGGTTGCCAATACGGGCATAGCCGAATTTACGGTTGAAAATATTTCGGAGGTAAAGGAAAAAATAGTCGCGCTTTTCGATATTCTTCCCGATACCGGCGTTGCCGTTACCGATACGGACGACGATCTCAACAGAACTTCTCCGGCTCTTAACGAAAAGGTGTGCGCGGATTGTCTCGTGAAAGCGGTATTCGACGGGGAAACGGCAATAGAACTCGGAGCGGGTTACTCAAACGAAGTGGCGTGTATGCTCGGCAGAGTGGGCGGCATTTCGGTTGCGGCAATAGTGTTCCGCGGAGGTGAAGAGGGAGTTGAACTTACGCCCGCCTCGGTGGATAAAATCAATAATTTCGTAGGTTTTGTTTCCGATTTCGGTCTGCCGCTCGTAAACTTCGTAAACGTAAAAGGCATTTTACGCACGTATGAAGTAAGCCAGTCTTCCGTTCTCACGAAAGTTTCCAATCTCGTTTACAATATAAAAGATTTAACCAAAATTAGCGTAGTTTACGGTAAAGCCGTAGGCCTCGGATATTCTTTGTTTGCGGCAAAGGCGATGGGTTACGATTATTCGTTTGCTTTCTGCAACGCGCAGATCTCCTTGTTTGACGGTATAGAGGCCGCCCACGTGGAGTTCGAAGGCGTTCGTTACGATAACGAAGAGGCTTTCGCCAAAAAATACGCCGAAGAAAATCAGGACCCCATCAACGCGGCGAAAGGCGGGTATATAGACGATATAATCGAGCCGCAGTTCGTTCGCCAATATCTTATTTCGTCTCTGCAGACGCTGGTGAGGTAAAAAGATGTTGGGTAATTTGCTTATGTCCGACGCCCTTACCGGGGCGATAACGTTTTTTCTCGGATTGGCGGTGGTATTTTTCGGTATAGCTACGTTAGTGCTCGCCGTATGGGCGGTAGGGAAGATACTTAATTCGCTGAACGTGAAAAAAGAAAAGAAAAATACGGAAAAACCCGCGGAAACTGCCGATGCGGTCGTGGAAGAAGGTATTCCGGATCAAGTAGTGGCTGCAATAACCGCCGCTGTGTACGCCTATATGCAGGCAAACAACGAAAAGTGTGAATTCACCGTAAAGAAAATCATCAAAAGGAGTTAATTATTATGCGTAATTTCATTATAACGGTAGACGGTCGTCAATACGAAGTAGGCGTAGAGGAAGTGGGTGTAACCGCGTCTGCGGTTACGGCGCCGAAGCCGGCGCCTGAAACGGTTGCCTCTCCCGCCCCCGCGGCAGCGCCCAAAGCGCCCGCAGGCGGAACGCAGATGAAAGCACCGATGCCCGGTATGATATCCGGTTTCAAGGTCGAAAACGGAGCCGCGGTCAAAAAAGGCCAGGTGGTTCTCGTGTTCGAGGCTATGAAAATGGAAAACGATCTTACCGCCCCGTGCGACGGAGTTATAACTTTCACCGTTTCCAAGGGCGCAAACGTAGATACCGGCGCAGTAATAGCAACTATCGCGTAAGGAGAAGAACAAATGCAGTTTGTACTTAATTCCTTGTGTGCCGACAGCGTAGGCGAAATGTTCAGAAGCCTGTGGGAAAGCACGGGACTCGCGCAGGGTACGTGGGAAAATTACGTTCTGATACTCGTATCGTTCGTGCTTATGTATCTCGCTATCGTAAAAAAGTTCGAGCCGCTTTTGCTTCTGCCTATCGCTTTCGGTATGTTCTTTATCAATTTACCCGGCGCCAGAGAAGTTCTCTGGGGGGTAGAGATTCCCGGCAGCGAAACGCACGACGTTACTCCGGAATCAAGGGGACTTATATGGTATCTTTTCCGCGGTGTCGAATGGGTTATTTTCCCGCCGCTGATCTTTTTGGGAATAGGCGTAATGACCGATTTCGGTCCGCTTATCGCCAATCCTAAAAGCATGTTCATGGGCGCGGCCGCCCAGTTGGGCGTATTTCTCACGTTTTTGGTTGCCGCCGTTATTCCCGATTTCACAATTCTCGGGCAGAACATAGGGTTCACCATTAAAGAAGCGGGAGCAATAGGCATAATCGGCGGAGCCGACGGACCTACGGCAATTTACGTAACGCAAAAACTCGCGCCGCATCTTCTTTCGTCAATAGCGATAGCGGCATATTCGTATATGGCGCTCATACCCGTTATTCAGAAGCCGATAATGCGCCTTCTTACCACCAAAAAGGAAAGAGCGATAAAAATGGCGCAGCTCCGCAAAGTATCCAAGTTCGAAAGGATTATATTCCCGCTTGTCGTTTGTCTCGTAGTAGGGCTGTTGCTTCCTTCGGCAATGCCGCTTCTCGGCATGCTTATGCTCGGAAACCTTATGAGAGAATCGGGTGTTGTCGGCAGACTTACCGATACCGCGCAGAACGGTCTTATGAATACCGTTACGATATTCCTCGGCGTATGCGTGGGAACGAAGGCCTACGGCAATACGTTTTTGAATTTTCAAACGATATTCATTATAGTTTTAGGTCTCGTGGCGTTCAGTATGGGCACCATGGGCGGGCTTTTAGTAGGAAAACTTATGTGTAAACTGAGCGGGGGAAAAATAAATCCTCTTATCGGTTCGGCGGGCGTGTCGGCCGTGCCTATGGCTGCGAGAATCTCGCAGGACGTGGGAAGAGAAACCGACCCCGAAAACCACTTACTCATGCATGCTATGGGGCCGAACGTCGCAGGAGTTATAGGCTCGGCGATCGCCGCGGGCGTACTGCTCGCCGTGTGCGGTTAATTTTCGCTACAGGAGGTAACGTAAAAAATTATGGCAAAAAAAGTTTTGATCACAGATACGATATTAAGAGACGCGCATCAATCTCAAGCGGCCACGCGTATGCGGCTTGACGAGATGCTTCCCGTTCTCGATCAGTTAGACGATATAGGTTATTATTCTCTGGAAGCGTGGGGCGGCGCGACGTTCGATTCCTGTATGCGCTATCTCAACGAAGATCCTTGGGAGAGGCTTAGGGTGCTCAAAAGCCATCTCAAAAAAACTCCCATACAAATGCTTCTTCGCGGGCAGAATCTTCTCGGTTACAAACATTACGCAGACGACGTAGTTGAAAAATTTGTTGAAGCGTCCATAAGAAACGGCGTTTCTATCGTTCGCGTGTTCGACGCGCTCAACGATCCGAGAAACATGGAAACGGCCATGAAGGCG
>JAGCZN010000056.1 GCA_017959995.1 Clostridia bacterium | reverse complement strand
TTGCCTCATCAATTTTAAATGTATCATCGGAATAATCTCTTTGTTTTTTCCGAGTTAGAAATTTGGGATACATCATTTTAAAGCTGATGAGATCAGCAATATTTTTTTACCCGAAGGGTTTCGGAAATCTTCGGAAACGGCAAAACTTTTATAATTCATTCTGGCTGCCGTTTCCGTTACGGCTTTTCTCGTTTTTTCGGAAACGTGTTTTCCGTTCAACGCTTTGGAAACGGTATTTCTCGAAATATTCAGCGCCTTTGCTATGTCGTTCAACGTTACGCTCATTTTACAAATCCTCTTTTTCTAAAGTATAACCGTACGGTCGGGTTTTGTCAACATAAAAATTTACATTTTTTGCATAATCAAGGCAAAAAATGTGCAAAAACACAAATTTGAAAAATAACATTGACAGGTGTAAATTCCTGTGATATTCTTTAATAGACTTGGAAAAGGTTATATCGATATGGAGAAAAATATGACTGGTGCCGTAAAGATGCGGAAGAAACGGAAAGCATACATTATGCTTTTGTTTGTCATTCCGGCGCTTATAGAATTGATACTTTTCAATTACGTTCCTATGTACGGAATATTGATAGCGTTTCAGGATTATGTTCCGGGAGACAGTATCGTTTCTTCCGATGCTATATGGATAGGGTTTAACAACTTCAAACAGTTTTTCCAAACCCCCAATTTTTGGGATCTGATGAAAAACACATTTTTTCTATGTTTGTTCGGATTCCTGATCGGTTTTCCTCTGCCTGTAATCGTCGCGTTGCTTCTCAATTCTTCTTTCAATAAAAAAATGAGCAAAGTTATGCAAACGATATACATTGCTCCGCATTTTATATCGCTCGTAGTAATGGTCGGCATTCTTTCCATATTTTTCGGCACGAACGGCGTTATAAACAATAGAGCGGTAAAACTCGGCGGGGACAGGTTTTCGTATTTTCTCGATCCCAAGGCCTTCCGGCCGCTGTATATTTTTTCAGGCGTATGGCAGGATTTCGGGTGGAGCGCTATTATATATCTCGCCGCGTTATCTGGTGTGGATCCACAGCTGCACGAAGCCGCTACGATTGACGGCGCGTCGCGCGTTCAGCGAATAATTCACGTTGACTTTCCCGCAATTTTTCCTACCGTTTCAATGCTTCTTATTTTGTCGATAGGAGGCTTAATGGGGGTAGGGTATGAAAAAGTTTTGCTTATGCAGACTTCCGCCAATCTCGATGCGTCCGAGATAATTTCCACCTATGTTTACAAAAAAGGTCTTACCGGTTTTACTCTCCCTGGTTATGCCACGGCAGTAGGGTTGTTCAATTCGATAATTAACGTCATTCTCCTCGTTTTTGCCAATACGGTAGCAAAACGTTTCAGCGAAAACACATTGTTCTGACAGGAGGAAAAAAATGATCGAAACAAAAAAATTACACGCAAAAATACAAACCGGCAAAGGCGATAAAACTTATTACGTTATAAATTTTCTTATACTTGTATTCTTAACGTTGATCGTGGTATATCCTCTTTATTTCCTCATAATAGCGTCGTTTTCGGATTCAAATCTCGTTACTTCCGGCGAAGTGCTTTTAATTCCGAAAGGTATTACGTTTGAAGGGTACAAAAGACTTATAGAAGATAAAACTATTTGGGTAGGGTATCTGAACACTATTTTTTATACGTTTTTCGGCACGCTGTTCTCACTGATACTCACCATACCTGCGGGTTGGGGATTATCAAGGCCGAACATACCTTATAAAAAATTTTTAATGTGGTTGTTCATCATACCTATGTTTTTCGGCGGCGGACTTATTCCGTTTTATATCGTCGTATCAAAATTGGGTATGGTAAACACCAGATGGGCGCTCATAATTCCATCGGCGCTCAGCGTGTGGAACGTATTCATGTGTAAAGCGTATTTCGAATCAAATCTTCCTGCCGAAATTCTCGAAGCGGGGAGAATCGACGGAGCGGGCGAACTCTATCTGTTTGTAAAGTTCGTCATGCCGCTTTCCAAACCTATAATCGCCGTAATAGCGCTTTATTGCGCGGTGGGACAATGGAACAATTACTTCGGCGCGTTGGTATTTTTAACTAAATCCGAATTGTTTCCGTTGCAATTGATTTTAAGAGACATACTTATTATGGAAGATACCAGCGCCGTAATGGGCGGTGGCGGTGGAGCCACTTTTCAAGAGCAGGTTAAACTTGCCAACCAGATAAAGTACACTTCCATTATAGTTTCAAGTTTGCCCATCATTCTTGCATATCCCTTTTTCCAGAAATACTTTAACCAAGGTATCCTCGTCGGCTCGTTAAAGAGTTGATATGAGTACAAATAAAAATCAAGGAGACGAAAATGAGCAAAAAAAACGTTAAATTTTTATCCGTAATATGCGTAATGGTTTTGTTGTTTGCCTGTTTTGTCGGCTGTAAGAACAAAAACGGCAAAAACGACAATTCCGGCGAATTAGCTGCGCTCGGTTATCAGTATGCCGATACTTCAAAACCCGTCGTGGCTGAAAAAGGCACCGCTTCTTATACCGTTATAACCCAAAAGAACCCAATGGCCGAAGATTATAACGATATGAAAGTGTTTAAGGATCTGTACGATTCCACGAATGTAAACGTAAAGTGGAACTGCCTGTCGTCCGGATCATATCAGACGCAAAAACCGCTCATTATGAGCGATAAAGCCAACTGGCCGGACGCGATATACCATTCGTATTTTTCCGATGCGGAAATGCTCCGTTACGCAAACAGAAAAACTTTTCTTGCGCTGGACGAATATTTGGATTATATGCCTTATCTGAAAGCGTTCCTCGAAAGCAGGCCTGACGTGAGAAGTCTTATAAATATGCCCGACGGACATTTCTACGCTTTCCCCAGAATAGAAGAGATGGGCCTTATGCCTTATTCCAACCTGCTTTTCATGAATAAGGTTTGGCTTGGCCAACTTATCGATGACGGTGCTGTTACCTTCCTCACGAGAGCGGATCTGGTCGACGGTCTCGACCTCACCCTCGACCAGATGGAAACCATTCTGAAGCTTTTCAAGGAAAGAGACATGAACGGCAACGGCAAGGCCGACGAAATACCTCTCAGTTTCGTTTACCAGAATTGGCAGGGCAATCAATGCGATCTTTACGGTGCTTTCGGGTGCCCGGATAACGTAGACCACAGAACCGTACTCAACGGGCAGGTTATATGCACCGCCGTTACCGACGAGTTCTTCAAAGCCACCAATTTCTACGCCAAATGGATAGAAAAAGGCTATATCGACAAAGCGAGTTTCGAATATAACGAAGATACTTTCCTCGCCAGCGGAAAAGCGACAAAGCAGAAACTCGGCGCGTTCTATTGGTGGGAAGCGGAAACGGTTGTGAGCGATCCGCAGAATTATATTACACTTAATCCGCTGATAGGACCGAACGGAACAAGGCTTCTCGGACAGTCGAATTCACCGGAAATTTCAAAGAATCTCTGTGTTATTTTCTCCACGTGCAAAAACCCGGAAATACTTATTACGTATTTTGATAGATTTTACGAACCCTACACGTCTTCCCAGATAGCTTACGGACCTATAGGCGTAATTTATGAAGAAGAGTTGGATGAAAACGGTAAACTCGTGCAAAAACCCATTCCCGAAGGAATGACCACCGACGAAGTACGTATCAAAGTTGCGCCTATGGGTGTGGATATTCTCGATAAAAACGTATGGGATAATTATCTGAATATGGAGCCGAGAGCGGTGTTGCGGCTTGAAAGGCTTGAAAAACACATCAAACCTTTCTCAATGCCCAACATTGCACGGTTATCAAATCCCGTATTTACGCTTGAAGAAATCAACCTTCTCGGCACTTATGATACCAACGTTTACGAATACGTGGTAACCATGCAGACCAGATGGTTACTTAACGGCGGCGTAACGCCGAGCGAATTCAATGATTTCAAAGAAAAACTGAACAAACTCAATATGCCTGCCGTACTTGAATGTTACCAGCATGGATACGACCGTTCAATTGGCAAAACGGTAAAATAAAAATGAACAGAAAGATCGTTGTATTTTTAATGATTTTTATATTTTCGTTGGCGTTTTCCGCCTGCGGAAGTAACGACGGCGCTGAAAATTCAAAGGTGCCGGAAGCGGATACCGATTTTACTGAGGTTCTCAAAGATTACGTAAAGTCCGAAGCCACTACGGAATTTTCTGCGGAAAACTTGAAAAAAGTTTCCACCGTGCCGACTTTTGAAATCAGTAAGTACACGAACAGCGCTCGTGAGATTCTGCAGCCGTATAATATTTTTACCGACGGCATGTGTCTTCAAAGAGACAGCGTAATAAAAATTTTCGGCACGGCGCCTGTAGCCACCAAAAAAATTGCGATATCTTTTCGTGGAACAACTTATTACGGAACGGCCGGAAACGGTTCATGGGAAGTATATCTCCCCATGATGACCGCCGGCGGTCCGTACGAAATGACGGTAATTTCCAATATAGGGCGAATAACGTTGTCGGACGTTTACGTCGGAGAAGTTTATCTTCTCAGCGGGCAAAGCAATATGGAGTTCACTTCTTATTGGAACAGTAGTAAAATTTCCGATTTGTACGAAAATGCCGAAGCCTGTAAAAACGACAGGATAAGACTTCTTAACGTTCAGCAGAAAAGGGAAGTGGGGCAACCTTCGGAACCGATAAAACTCGAAAGAGAAGTCGAATGGCAGCGGGCGGAAAAATCCACTATAAGGGCGTTTTCTGCCGTCGGTTATATTTTCGGAAGGGAAATGGAAAAAATCCTCGATTGTCCGGTGGGGCTTATATGCAACGCCATGGGCGGATCCATTATAGAATATTGGATGTCGAAAGAAACTTATAACGAATACCGTAAGAACAATTCGAGTTATATTGACCGCTCTAACGACGTTTTAACAAACTGCCTCGGCTTTAACGGGGGAATCAGTCCCTTGGAAGGGTACGTTTTCCGCGGAGTCGTATGGTATCAGGGAGAATCGAACGTAAACGGGAACCAGGGTTATTACGGCAACGCGCTTAAAGCGCTTATTAAAAATTGGAGAGAATTCTTTTGCAACGACAACCTTACTTTCACCGCGTGTGAACTCGCAAGATTCCAACAGGATCCTTACGGTTACAGTATTATAAATGAAAAAATCAACGAAGTCGCCAAAGAGGATCCTCTCGTTGCGGTGGCGGTAAACGTTGACGGCGGCGATTGGAACGATATTCACCCCGCAGACAAACACGATATAGGCAAACGCGCCGCAAGTGAAACGCTACGTAAATTTTTCGGCAAAGCCGTAAATGCCGCCCCCGTTTTAGAAAGTGTAGAGCGTGTCGACGGGCGAACGGTTAAACTTATTCTCAATGAAAACGTTGAACTGAGAAACGGAAACAACGGTTTTGAAGTGAAAACGTCTCTCGGCTGGGAATACATCGTTTCTGTCAGCGCGGAGAGGAACATACTTACTGTAACTTCCCAAAAGGAATTTACCGCAATACGTTACGGTTACAGGGTTAAACTGACCGACGAGATCAAAGCGGACGTAAGTAAATTCGTAACCGTATTTGACGAAGAAGGCTACCCAATGGATCTATTTATTGCGGAAGCATAAATTATTCAGAATCATCACCTCAAGGTGAAAAAATAAAAAAAAGGCAGGAAAAAAAATGAACAGACGGATTATCACATTAGTAACCGTTTTGTCCGTCTGTTTTATGTTCTGTTCTTGTAACGGAACTACCGAAGACAAAACTGCACCCGTAATCAACGGCGTAAAAGATTCCGTCACCATTCAACTCGGTGACAGTTTCAACGCACTTGAAGGTGTAACCGCCACGGACGATAAGGACGGAGACGTTACTTCTTCTATAGAAGTTTCCGCCATGCCTGATCTCACTTTTACCGGCGGTGTGGCCACTCCCGATGCGAAGGGCGCTTACGAAATAACTTATTCGGTAAAAGATAAAGCCGGCAATGTAACCGAAGAATATTGCACGCTTACCGTTACCAGTAAAACCTCCGCCGAAGAAACCTATCATAATTTCGATTTCACCAATTATGACGTAAGCAACGTTGACACTTATTTTGATCTTGTAACTTATTCCGGAGCCGTGGCAAATTTTGAAAAGACTGACGGAATACTCAGGCTCAACGTAACGAGCACTGGCAACGAGGCGCCGGGCCCCAACAGCGTTACTTTGTATAACGATATTTCCACCACCGTTGGGTATTCGTATAAAATCAACGTTTATATGAAGTCTTCGGCTCCCGTGTGGTTCAATATGATAGCAAATCACACTGCAGCAGGGTGGCTTCCTCTCGGAACGAGTAACTGGAACTTTGCAATTCCCGGGACGCCCGTTTACACTCTTTACACCATAACGTTTGACGCTCCCGCCGCTGCTCCCGATAATTATGAAGGTGCAACGCCCTATAACGAAGTTAAATACTTCCTTGAAATGGGTGCTTATAACGTAGACGGAATAGGTACTAATCCCTCGTCGTTTACCGTTGATATCCTCAAAGTGGAAACTTACGAGATAGTGGGAACCGAGTATGAAGATTCGTTAAAATCCACTACCGTTTTTACTGCGGAAACCACGGATACTCTCACTGTTGCTCCCGCCGTTGCTACCACTTCCTTTGAAGACGGTAAAGCCGTTTATAACGTAACTTCCTTTGTCGAAAACGCCGCAGGATGGGAAATTCATCTTCGTCATAAACTCGGCACGGCGCTTGAAGCGGATAAAAAATATACCGTTAAATATACGTTTGATACGGATGCCGATATAACCGCAGGCGGCGGTATATGCGTAGAGCATATCACTCAGGAATGGCAGAACCGCGCTTGCTTTGTCGCAAGCCCCGTATTTGCCGAAGGCGAGCACACCTATCAGTTTACGTTCACTTCTTCCGTAGACCTTTCCGCGGAAGACGCTATAATCACCTGGTATCTTAAAGACGCTCCCGAGGGAAAAACCACGTCAACCATTAAGCTTTCCTATATAGAAGTTGCGGAAGTAAAGGGAAATAAAACGAGCGACAAGAAGAACTATCACTTCTACCCAGAAGACGATACCGTTGAATGGACTTGCTGGAACGATACGGATGACGATCTCGGCCAGAACGGTCTCGGATTTATGTATTATAAAAACGGGGCTCTCGTATTCGACGTAGAAACCGTATCCGGCGTTGATTACGGCAACAAGATATTCAATAAGTCGCTAACGTTTGAAGAAGGTTGCCTGTATAAAATAGAAGTTAAAGTAAAGGCGAACAAAGATTGCACTTGCTGGTTCATTCTCAATCCTCCCACAAGTTACGATCCCATAATTTCGCAAGTATTCGACGTTACCACGGAAGAGAGTACGATAACGTTTGCCACTACGTCTGAGTTCGTTGTGGATAAAGATCTTCAGCTTATTTTCTCTTTCGGCAGCGATTACAACAGGGCCGGAGTTGTTGAAGGCGGCCTCGTTATAGAGTTCACTTCAGTTAAAGTAATTAAACTTTCCTGAAACTTATAGAGCGCGCGGCGCCTTCCCCTTTTATTGAAAGGGGAAGGCGCCGATTGTAAATTATGATAAAAGAAATAAAC
>JAGCZN010000055.1 GCA_017959995.1 Clostridia bacterium | reverse complement strand
TCACAGTTGACAGAACGGATATTTCGCCGCAACCCGAACCGCCAGACGATCCCGAACCGCCCGTGCCGCAAGGGCTGTATATCCCCGAAGATTTCGGCAATTATTCCGGCGCGCCCGTATATCTTGAAGGCGGAAGAATAAAAGCGCCCGATAAATATCTCGTTGACGATTTTTCAAGGGGCGTAGATGCGGAAAGATGGTATATTTCCACGCAGACCTGGGGCGGACTTGCCGATTATCAGGGCTGCAAAACGGAAAACGTATCGTACACGGCCGACGGGATTCTTCTTCTCAAAGCGCAGGGCAGATTTTCAACGGACGTTCCGCTTTCGGGCTCCGCGGTGATTACGAGAGAAACTTACGGCGCCGGAAGTTATTCGGTGGCGATGAAGGTTATGCCGCGCCTCGGCGCATGCAACGCGCTGTGGACGTATTATTACGGCCGCGGCGGACGCGATAACCACGAAATAGATATAGAACTGCCCGGGCACAGAACGCCCGGCGGCGGAGAAATAGGTTACGACCGCGTTCTGAATACGAACTGGATAGCGGAATCGAGTTACACTTCAAGCGGAAACTTCACCGCTTCACCCGCTAACGACGGAAAGTGGCATCTTTACCGCTTCGATTGGCACACTTATCCCACGCCGCGCGTCGATTATTACGTAGACGGCGTACTCACCCATTCCGAAACCAGAAACGTACCCTCTATAAAGGGTTTGTTCTGGATGGGCGTATGGCTTCCCAACGCGTGGTGCGGCCAACCCGATTTCGAAGTGGATTATATGATGGTGGATTGGTTCTCGTTCGTTCCGTTCAACCAGCCCACGGAAGACAGTTGGCCCGTTCCCGGCGGATACGAGGCAGACGTAAGCAAATATCCGTCCGCACCCGTTTCTATGCCCGTAACCGACTATATTTCCAACGGAACGTTCGAAGGAAACGCCCAAGCTTGGAATATATCGGGCGGTAATATAGGCGGCGGAGCGTACGCGGGCGCAAACGCGTTAAGCCTTTCGGGCGGCGCAACCGCTTCGCAAACGATAACCGCCGTTTACGCCGGGTTTGAATACGATCTTTCCGTTTACGCCCTCGGCGGCGGCAGCGTAGACGTTAATTTCTACGCGCGCAACGGAAATCTTATTTCAACGCAAACGTTAAGCGTGAACAGTTCCGTATATACCGCTTTCACCAAAAAGATAACCGCGCCGCAAGGCAGCGACCGTATGACCGTTACCTTAAAGGCCGGCGATTCGGTAAAATACGATAACGTATCGTTAAAACTATTGTAGAACCGCGCGGGCGCGCCTTACCCGCAAGGTTCGGGGAGGTAAAAAATGACTGAAAAGAGAGGCCAGAAGCCCGCCGCGGTCAGAGATACTAATATCAAACTCGTTATGCAGTTGCTGTTCGACGGATCGCGTTCCCGTTCGGATCTTGCCGAAAGCGTAAGCCTCAGCAATCCCGCGCTTACTAAAATAATAGACGAACTTATCGGCATAGGTCTGGTGAGAGAGGGCGGGGAAATAGCAACGAAGGCGCGCGGCAGAAAGAAAGTGGATCTTGCGGTAAACGGCAATTTCGCGCACGTTCTCGGCGTCGATTTCTCGTCAAACGAAATAATCATCGCCTTGGCGGATTTTTCTAAAAAAATCGTTCTTTCCGACGAACTTTTCGATTCCGAGATAATAACTAAAGAGGTTCTCGCGAAAGTTGTCGAACGCATAAAAGAAATGCTCGGTAAAGCGCGCGTTAAGGCCGAATGCCTTTGCATAGGCGTTCCCGGCAAGGTAGACGTACGCACCGGCGAAGTCCGCACTTCCGCCTACAAGTATCGCGATCTTCAGGATATAAACATAGTGGAATATTTCGAAAACGCGCTTTCGGTAAAAACCGTTGCCGTGAACGACGCTTCTCTTCATATGCTTGCCGAAAAAGTATACGGCGGAAGAGAGCGTGACAGCGCGCTTATATATAACGATTTCGGAACCGGCGGCGCGTTATGGCTCGGCGGAGAGGCTTTTGAAAGCGCAAGCGGGCTTGCCGCGGAATTCGGTATAGCCCCCGTATCGTACAGAGGCGAAAATTATATTTACGAAGATATCTGCAGCATAAACGCCATGTTGAGAGAATGCGGGTACGAGGTAAACGCGCCGAAATCCTACGAACGTTTTTTACGCGCTTATTCCGACGGGGCGGAGAAGGAAAGAATGGCGGCGGAAAGAAGCGCAAACGGCATAGCCCTGCTCATCAGAAGCATAGTTTGCTTTACGGGTTGTACGGAAATAATAATAAACGGCAAAATATGCGATCTCGGCGGCGGTTATCTGGAAGCGGTTAAAAGATTTCTGCTTGAAGAAAAAACCGAAAGAATAGCGCGCGTTGCCGTTCATTACGGTCGGTTCGGCAAAAACGGAACGATTGTCGGCGCGATAGAAAAAGCGGTAGGGCAGACCATTGATTGGGAAATAGAAAAGAGACACGAAACATAAATTTACAAAGGGAACAACGCGATGATATCATTCGGAACAGGCGGTTTTCGGGGCATTATCGGTGAAGATTTTACCGAAGAAAACATTCGCAAAATAGCGCAGGGCTTGTGTAACACGTGTTTGAACAACGGGTGGCGTACACCCGTCGTTATCGGTTACGACAGGCGTTTTATGTCCGATTATTTCGCCGGGTATATGGCGGAAGTCTTTACCGCAAACGGAATAAAGGTTCTTCTTATGGATACGGCTACGCCTACGCCCGTAGTAATGAGCGCAACGAAAAAATTCGGTTTCGAACTCGGCGTAATGATAACGGCAAGCCATAATCCTTATATTTTCAACGGCGTAAAAGTTTTTCTGAAAGGCGGCGTAGATGCGGACGCCGTATTTACTTCCGCTCTTGAAAAAACGGTTAACGCACCTATTGAAGTAAAGTCGGTTTCGCTCGATAATGCGCGAAAAAGGGGACTTTTGGAGAATCTTTCCCACATAGAAACCTATCTTGACGACGTAGAGGCGTTTATAGATCCGCGCGTTAAAAACAACGATATAAAAGTACTTTTCGATAATATGTACGGCGTGGGCGTAGTGGGGCTCAAAGGCATGGCGGAAAGACTCGGCATAAAACGTTTCGATATAATAAGGGCGGCGCACGACGCTTTCTTCGGCTTCGTTCCCCCGAATCCCACCGAAAGCGCGATAAGCGCTCTTGTCGGCACCGTAACGGAAAACGGTTACGATCTGGCCATAGCGACCGACAGCGACGCCGATCGGCTCGGTGTGATCGATGAAAAAGGACAAATCGTGTCTAGCAACGAAATACTCGCCTGCCTATACTATTATCTCGTAAAATACCGCGGAATGAAAGGCGACGCGGTAAAAAACTGCGCAACCAGCATTCTGCTCGATAAAGTAGCTGAAAAATTCGGCTACGAGTGCCACGAGGTAGACGTGGGATTCAAAAACGTTTCCGCGGGAATGAAAAAATATAACGCGCTAATCGGCGGTGAAAGTTCCGGCGGGCTTACCGTGCGCGGATATATATCCGGTAAGGACAGCACGTTTTCAGCTTCGCTGTTTATAGAAATGCGCGTTATAATGAACGAACCGGTTTCCGAAATCGTAAACGAGGTTAAACGGTTTGCCGGGTACGGGTACGTTTGCCGCGAAAAGGAAATTTCCGTAAAAGATATAAATTTACTGCGGAAATTTTACGCTTTATGCGTAGAATCTTTCGGCAAGGAAGCCGTAAAGTCATTCGGCCGCAACGTTAAAATTTATTTTGGCAGCGGGTGGGCTCTCGTCAGGGCGTCCGGCACGGAACCCCTGATAAGGATATTTGCGGAGATGCCCACGGCGTCGGAAGCAGACGCAATAATCGTAAATCTTATTCAAAGAATAACCGAAGCGGATAAAAGGTGATAAAAATGAAAACCGTTATCAGAAACTATTTAACGCGCATAAAAGAGGTTTCTTCGGGCGATAAAGGCAAACGTCTGCCCGATAACTGCTTTTTTATTGGGGATTCGGAAGTGGCGTGTCTCGAACGATCCGTCGGCGACAGCCGTTATCCTTACAGCGCGGACGGGTTTACCATGTGGGCGCATTCATCTGGATATATTTCGGTAAACGAAAGTACTTTTTACGTCATTCTTCCTTCGGCAAACGGTAAAGAGCCGTTCGTTACCGCGTTCGGCGGAATTAAGAACGGCGAAGAATTCCAACCCGTTTCCGTTACGCCGATAATGGCTTTGCCCGGGGAAAAGGGCTGTTTCAGAGCCACCGTTTTTACTCCGCAGGCGGTTTATTATATAGCCGAAACGGATAGCGCGGTTTTTGCTTTGCGGGCGTTCGTTACTAAGTCGAAAGAGGTTTGTTTTACGCTTTTTGCGGAAAATACCGGCAAGAAGGAAAAGGAAATGTACCTGTCCCCCTATATAAACTGCCTTCTGAAGCAGGATACCGCCGAGTGTATCGAAACGAATTGGTTCAAAGAATGCAGATTCACCGAAACGGGGTATATTTTCACCAGCGTTGAAGATCTTGACAGAACCACGCATCTTGAACATTTTTGCACGGTAACGCGTTCGGTCAAGGCGAATGCCGCGGTTACCGAAAAAACTACCGCGCGTACGGAATATACGGGCGGAACAAACGTTCCGATAATGTGTTCGCCTGCTTTAAGAAGCGCGAAAACGTTCGGGCATAAACCCAACACGCGTTTTACGGATACCCCCGTTCTCGCCGAATGTGTGAGATTCAGGCTACTTTCCGGTGAAACCGCGTCGGTTTCATACAAGTTGACCTGTTCCGAAAACAGAGAAAAGGCGGAAAGGCTTTCCCTCGTTCCGCTTGCGGAGAACGAGTTTGAAGATTATCTTTCCGAAGCGGAAAAATCGTTTGCGGTAAAGAACGCCGAAATGACCGATATGTATTTCGGCAAAATGGAAGGGAAGATCGATAACGAGGTTTTCAACCTTTTTTTGAAAAGCGTTCAGCGGCAGACGGAGTTTGCCGCGTTGGCAAAAAATTCGGGCGTTTCTCTTTTGGGCGTGAGAGACGTTTTTCAGCAGATAGAGGCGGCGCTTATGTGGAATCCTTCCGGTTGCCGGGCAAAAATAGTTGAGGCGCTGGGCTTTATCGGAAAGGACGGCCGGCCGCCGCGTCAATATTCCATGCCGCCGGCGGAGGGAAAGATTCCCAGAATGGATCTCCGTCCGTTCATAGACCAGGGCGTATGGATAATAGACGCGGTATATTCTTACCTTGCTTTCACGGGTGATTACGGTATACTCGGCGAGGTTTGCGGGTATTACGAATTCCGCGGTAACGAAGTTCTTGCCTGCGATGAAAAGGACAGCGTTCTCGATCATCTTTTGAGAATAACCGATTATATGGCGGGCAAGTTGGATTTCGGCAAAACCGATTGTCTTCGCGCGATGTTCGGGGATTGGAACGACGCGCTTGACGGCCTCGGCGTTTCCGCCGACGGTTCAAAAGAGTACGGCACCGGTGTTTCCGTAATGGCAAGCCTTCAGTTTTACCGTAATTTAGGCGCGATTAACGAGATACTTTCCGTGACGGGCGGAAGCGTGGAAAAAATGAAAAAGTACGCCGAAACACGTGAAAAACTCGCGGCGGGGCTTTCAAAATACGCCGTAGTTACCGACGGTAAAAACAAAAAAATACTTCACGGTTGGGGCGATGATTATTCGTATTCCGTAGGCGGGTTCAGCGATCCGGACGGCGCTTCGAGAGACGGGCTTACCGCTAACGCTTTTTGGATCATTTCCGATTTTATTCTGAAAGACGGAAGCGTTCGTAACGCAATTTTGCAAAGTTTCGCCCGCCTTGACGGTAAGTACGGCTTAAAGACCTTTGAACCGTATTTCCCCGTAGGCATGAAAGGCGTGGGCAGGATAGTTAACCTTCCTCGCGGAACGGCGGAAAACGCGGCAACTTACGTTCACGCCACGCTGTTCGGCATTTGGGCGTTGTTCAGAATGGGGGAAGACGAATTTGCCTGGCGGCAACTTGAAAAAATTCTTCCCATAACCCACGACCATATGTCAACTACGCCCTTCGTAATGTCAAACTCGTATTCCTATAATGAAGAATACGGGATGGACGGAGAGTCTATGTCCGACTGGTTCACCGGCAGCGCGAACGTTCTTATAAAAGTAATGGTGAGATGCGTTTTCGGCGTAAACGCCGATCTCGGCGGCGTTACCGTATCGCCCGCAAGGCAGATTTCGAAAGGCAGCCGTATCAGAATAAAAGTAAAAAACGCCGAACTTACGGTTATAAATAAAAGCGAAGGATTACCCGAAAAATTTTTCGTGTGCGGCAAGGAGAGGGAAAGTTTTACCGATCCGGTATCGAATCGCCGCGCCGTTTATCTTTCAAACGACGAACTGAAAGGTAATATAGTAATAGAAACGGAATAGATAACACGTGATATTCCGGACTTTTACCGTTATCTTTCCGCATGGCTAACGCGGAAAATATTATACGCACAGTAATAAGGCTCGGTTGAACCCGCAACGTTTGACCGAGCCTTGTTGTTTCCGCGGATAAAACCGCGTTTCCGCTTTTGTAAAAAAAGTAAAAACGTAACGATTTTTCGTGTTCAACATTTGGAAAATAAACGGATATATGCTATAATAATATATAATTTGTATATTTATTCTTGTAACATAGGATTGAAAACGATAACACATGGTAGAAAACGGCAACGGAAAGACTAAATCGAAAGGTATTCAGATTCGCAAATTGAATTACGTTATGGCGAGCATTACGCTGATAGTTTCAATAGTGCTTTTGATTGTTTCTTACAGAACTTTATCCGTATATAACGCGTTGAGATTGAAAACCGAGATCTTCGTGAGCGGTCAGCAGAACGCCCACGATATGCAGAACGCTTCCGACTATCTTACCGAGCAGGCCCGCTGCTTCGTTGAATCGGGCGCAAGAATGTATCTGGACGCCTATTTTGAAGAAAGCGAAGTTACGCGCAGACGGGAAAACGCTTTGGACGATCTTGCCCGCACGTTTTGCGGCACCGCCGAATATACGGCGCTTGAAAAAGCCGCCGAGCAGTCAATGGCGTTGATGCAAACCGAGTATTACGCTATGTGTCTTACTATCCATGCGTACGGATACGATATTTCGGAGTTTCCGAAAGCGTTACGGGATACCGTGATCGAAAACGAGGATCTGGCGCTTTCTTCGGAAGAGCAACTTACGAAAGCCCGCCAGATGGTGTTTGACGATAACTATCACTCGAAAAAAGCGATAATATCCGCAAACACGCAGGAATGTCTTAATAATATAATAAACGCGCTTCAGAATCAGCAAACCGACACGGCAAACCAATTCGGCGTGATAATACAGGTAGAACAGTGGCTTATAATTGCGTTGATCGCTATAGTTCTGGTTATCGTAACGCTAACTACCATACAGGTAATAGAGCCGCTTATCCGCGCCATACCGCGCATTCGTGAAGATAAACCCATTCCGATAAGCGGCGCGGAAGAATTCCGTTATCTTGCGAATACGTACAACAGAATCTACGAAGAAAATAAAAACCAGAAAGAGGAATTGGCTTACGAAGCGTCTCACGATCAGCTTACGGGTGTATTTAACCGCAAAGGGTTTGAACGGATACTTGAAGAGGTCAGTCATAAAAAGGTCGCTTTGCTGCTGATTGACGTTGACCGTTTCAAAGGAATTAACGATACGTACGGCCATTCCGAAGGCGATAAAGTGCTTTCCCGTTTGACGGATGTTCTTTCCGCGCACTTCCGTACGGGCGATTCGCTTTGCCGCATCGGGGGAGACGAATTTGTGATGTTCATGCCGGACGTCGGCCCGGAATGCCGTGAATTGATAGAGCAAAAGATAAAGAATATCAATCAAGAACTGAAAAAAGGCGATGGCGACGTTTTGCCCATGTCCGTGAGCGTAGGAATCGCTTTCGGTGAGAGTGAAGACGGAATGGCGATCTATAAAAAAGCCGACATTGCGCTTTACAGAGCCAAGGAAAACGGCCGCTGCGGTTGCGCTTTCTACGAATAATAACGTTTGCTTTACCCGCCGCCCGCCCGCTTGAAACGGGCGTCGGGGCATAGTAAAGCGCCGATTGCCGCCGCCGTACGTTAAGCGGCTATATGCTTCTGAAACCGTGGCCGAGGATCTCGCTGGAATTGGTTACCATAATAAACGCGGTGGGATCTATTTCTTTTATTTTTAATTTAAGCATACGCGCTTCGTGCCTTCTGCAAACCGCCAGAAGCACTTTTTTATTGCGGTGAGAAAATGCGCCTTCCGCGTCGAATCTGGTAACGCCGCGGTGCATTACGTTCATTATAAAAGCGCATATTTCGTCGGGCTTTTCGGTGATTATGGTAAAGTATTTGCACAGGTTCAGATTTTCTATTATCCCGTCTACGAGAAACGCCTTTGCAAACAGCCCGGTTACAGAGAACAGTCCCGTGGTTACTCCGAAAACGAAGAACGACGAGAACGCCACTATCGCGTCCGCTATAAGCAGAGCCATTCCCACGTTCAACGCCGTGTATTTTCTCATTATCATGGCGATAATGTCGGTCCCGCCGGAGGACGCGTCCGTATTGAACAGAAGCGCCGAACCCGCGGCGGTCAGTATCATTGCGATCACAAGTTCCAGAAAGGGTTGATCTGTAAGCGGGCGTTCAAGAGGTATTAGCCGTTCTAAAACGTATGTGAGCCCGGAATAAAGAAGGGTGCAGTAAACGGTTTTTACGCCGAATTGTTTGTTTACGAAAATAAATCCCACTATCAGAAGCAGAACGTTGAACGCTATTATAAGTACGGCCGGAGTGAGAAAAGAAAACGGCAGAACTTTGGCTAAAACGGTGGCAATACCGCTTACGCCGCCCGTCGCAAAGCCGTTCGGTATCTTGAAAAAGTACACTCCTACGGAAAGCAGTAAGGTACCTATATTCAAATACAGAAAACTTTTTATTTTTTTAAGCATCGTTTTCTCCATCGTAAACTCTTCGTGAGCAAAATAGCATTTAATGCGCGTTTTACGGGGTTTATACGTTAAAACGGAAAAGTACTACGTCACCGTCGCGGAAAACGTAGTCCTTTCCTTCGGAACGGACTTTGCCCTTTTCTTTGGCGGCGTTGTAACTGCCGCATTCAAGAAGGGTGGGGTAATCGACCACTTCTGCGCGTATAAATCCTTTTTCGAAATCGGAATGTATTTTACCCGCGGCCTGCGGCGCTTTGGTGCCGTTTTCTATCGTCCAGGCGCGCGTTTCCTTCTCGCCCGCGGTAAGATAGCTTATAAGCCCTAAAAGTTTATACGAAGCTTTTACCAGTCTGTTCAGGCCGCTCTCTTTAAGGCCTAGGTCTTCCAAAAACACCGCGGCCTCGTCCTCGGGCAATTCGGAAAGTTCTTCTTCGGTGCGCGCGCAGATTACCAGAACCTCGCTGCCTTCCGCCGCGGCGTAATTTTTTACTTTTACTACGTTGGGGATATCGCCGTCGGCCTTGCCCATATCCGCTTCGCTGATGTTAGCGGCGTAGATAACGGGTTTTGAAGTGAGCAGGAAAAGCCCTTTTACGTAATCCTTCTCTTCGTCGGAAAACTCCATACTTCTCACGGGTTTTTCGCTTGCGAGATGGTTGTATATCTTTTCGAGCAGGGCGGCTTCGGTCAAATACTTTTTATCGCCCGTTTTTACCATGCTTCTCGCCTTATCCAGCCGTTTCTGCACGCTTTCGAGATCGGCGAGGATCAGTTCGAGATTTATTATTTCTATATCTCTTACGGGATCCACGGTGTTTTCCACGTGGGTTACGTTTTCGTCTTCAAAACAGCGCACTACGTGAACGATCGCGTCCACCTCGCGTATGTGCGAAAGAAATTTGTTGCCCAGCCCTTCCCCTTTCGAGGCGCCTTTCACAAGCCCCGCAATATCCACGAATTCTATCGTGGCGGGGGTTATTTTTTTGCTGTCGTACAGGGCGGCAAG
>JAGCZN010000054.1 GCA_017959995.1 Clostridia bacterium | reverse complement strand
TTAACGGAATGTTCGAATACGCAATCGCATCAGGGCTGGTCGATAAATCACCCATGGGCGTAATTATCGTAAAAAGACACGAAAGAGAAAACGGCGAAAAACTTACCCGTGAACAAGAAATTCAACTCTTGGAGAATATAAAAGGAGCTACCTATGAAACTACGATAAAATTGTATCTTTATACCGGCGCACGTCCTTCCGAACTTGAAACGATCAAGTTCAACTGGAACGAAGGTACTTTTACGCTACAAAATGCCAAACTGAAATCATATCAAAAAAACAGCGAGCGTACAATTCCTTTGACGTTGCCGCTCTTAAATATGAAAGATGAAATAATAACAGGGAAAATAAAAAGTTCATTATCAGTCGGTAAATATTTCAGAGAAAACGTCCCGGGTTATCAGGTTAAGGCGTTAAGACATACGTTCACCTCAAAATGCAAGGAACAAGGAGTGTTGCCGGAACTCGTCAATTATTGGACGGGACACACGATAGGATCGGATACTTCCGCTAAAATTTACACGCATTTCGATATGGATTTTCAAAGGAAAGAAGCATTAAAAATAACGTATTAGAGGGATTCTTGGGGAGTGGTTACTCCCCAAAAGTTAATTTCAACTTGATTTTTTGGCACATTTAGTTCAAAAAAACAAAGAAAAAAGCCTGTATAAACAGACTTTCATCAATTTTGGCGGAGTAAGAGGGATTTGAACCCTCGCTACGGTATTACCGTACTACACCCTTAGCAGGGGCGCCCCTTGAGCCACTTGGGTATTACTCCAGTTAAAAAATCGTTATCAAGTTGCTACGAAAACGGTAAACCCGTTTAGGCTTTATAATAATAGCACATTTTTTTTTATATGTCAAAAAGATTTTCGGTATTTTTCGGTTTTTGCTTTCAAATTTATAAACGGTTTCACCATTTGCCGGAAATTCTCTTTCCCTTCGTTTCCGAAGCAAAACAAATCGTCCCGCCCGCATATTAAATCAGTTATTTGTTTCGGTTGATCTCGTACGTTATTTTTACTATAAAAATGTAAAAAAGACAGCCGCCGGAATGCAATTTACCCTATATTTGCGCGATAAAGGCGGCTTTTATCCCTTTATAAAAACGCCAGAAAAATAATTTGCGGTTACGGCGACGGTGATTCCCGCTGAACTTCCGGTGATAATTCTTTTGAACGTATTGCTTTCAACATTGAAAAAATATTGCAGAACGCCGTCTATAACACACGGTAAGGCAAAAATTAAACCTGATAAAAAAATTTTTAACGTTATTTTAATCTTAAAAATTCTTATAAGAAATAAAAATACAAAAGAAAACAGAACAATAAAAAAACATCTCGCGCAAAGAGGCAGGCAGAACCCACCTATAAAAAGTCCGTGCGCGGCATTCATATTACAGAGCGGCAAAATACCGAAATTTTTAATTCTTAAAATGATAAAATTAAAAACACCCTTCAGATTTTCACCCGTTTCACTAAAGCGCGGAAAGCGATGCTCCTGCCGAAATAACCACGCAACAACCGATAAACACGCCGATTACGATTTCGGTGATTAACCCAACTATTGCCCCGCGTTGCGTTTCGGATTTATCGATCGCCAACGCTATTACAAGCCCTATTATGCCGAGTAAAAAACCCAAAGCAAAACCGGCACCGAAAGAACCTTCTCTTGTTAAATTACTCATATTCGCGCAGAGAGTGCGGATTCGATATGCTTATAAAGATAGCCGATCTTTTCTCCGTTTCGCTTGATTTTCTTTTGGGCAGAGCGGATTATTAAGCCGAAAGCGGCCTTTTTCACGCAAAAACGCGTGTTTTTCAGTTGCAATAAAAATCTTGCGAATATTATTTCGGATATAAAAATCGTCCCCGTAAAAATATTTACGGGGACGATTTTTTAACTGTATTTTTAATTATTTGGTTTTTTTGAACAAATTTTTAATGCTTTTACCAAGGTCGCTTAAAGCCTTGTCCACTTTTTCGCCGAAATCACGGGGATTTTTTATGTTCGCCTGCGCGGCCGCAAGCCTTGCGATAGGTACGCGGTAGGGCGAGCAGGAAACGTAATCGAGCCCTATTTCGTGACAGAACTCTATGGACGAAGGATCTCCGCCGTGTTCGCCGCAGATACCGCAATGTATTTCTTTGCGTGCGGAACGGCCCATTTTTACCGCCATATCCATAAGTTTGCCCACGCCCGTGGTATCGAGCCTTGCGAACGGATCGGATTCGTAAATCTTGGCGGAATAGTAAGCGGGAAGGAATTTACCGGCATCGTCACGGCTGAAACCGAAAGTCATCTGCGTGAGATCGTTGGTGCCAAAGCAGAAAAACTCGGCTTCTTTGGCTATCTCATCGGCGGTAAGAGCGGCGCGCGGTATTTCTATCATCGTGCCGACCTGATAATTCAAGGTTGCGCCGGCTTCCTTTATAACCTCGTCGGCAGTGGCAACGACGGTCTTTTTACAATAGGCAAGTTCCTTTACTTCCCCCACGAGCGGTATCATTATTTCGGGAACGATATTCCAGGAAGGATGCCGTTTCTGAACGTTTATTGCCGCTTTTATAACGGCTTTGGTTTGCATTACCGCTATTTCAGGATAAGTTACGGTCAAACGGCAACCGCGGTGGCCCATCATCGGGTTAAATTCGTGAAGTGCGTCACAGATCTGCTTGATCTCTTCAACGGTTTTACCCTGCGCTTTGGCAAGCAGTTTTATATCCGCATCTTCGGTGGGCACGAACTCGTGAAGCGGCGGATCGAGGAAGCGTATCGTTACGGGCTGACCTTCGAGGGCTTCCATAAGTCCTTCGAAATCGGCTTGCTGCATAGGCTCTATCTTGGCGAGAGCCGCTTCTCTTTCCTCAACCGTTTCGGAACAGATCATCTCGCGGAACTTATCTATTCTGCCGGGGCCGAAGAACATATGCTCGGTACGGCAAAGACCTATGCCCTGAGCGCCGAGTTCGGCTGCGCGTTGCGCGTCCGCCGGGGTATCGGCATTCGCCCTTACGGCGAGAGCTTTATATTTATCGGCAAGTTTCATTATTCTGCCGAAATAGCCGCTGTTGGGATCGGCGGGAACGGTATCTATAACCGTATCGTAAATTTTGCCGGTGGATCCGTCAAGCGACAATCCGTCACCTTCACGGAAAGTTTTGCCGGCGAGTTCGAAATATTTTTCCTCTTCGTGCATCTTTATATCGCCGCAGCCGGAAACGCAGCACGTTCCCATACCGCGCGCGACGACCGCCGCGTGGGACGTTTGCCCGCCGCGAACGGTAAGAATGCCCTGCGCGTATTTCATTCCCTCTATATCTTCGGGGGAAGTTTCAAGCCTTACGAGAATTACTTTCTTGCCGGCTTTGCCCTCTTTTACGGCGTCTTCCGAAGTGAACACGATCGTTCCCGCGGCGGCGCCGGGAGAAGCGGCTATGCCTTTGCCGACCACGTTATTATTATCGGCGGCTTTAAGCGCTTTCACGTCGAACGTCGGGTGGAGAAGCATATCAAGAGTTTTTGCGTCTATCTGAAGAAGGGCCTCCTTCTCGTCTATCATACCCTCGTCTATAAGGTCGCAGGCAATACGGATAGCGGCGGCTGCCGTGCGCTTGCCGTTTCTCGTCTGAAGCATATAGAGTTTGCCTTTTTCGATAGTGAACTCCATATCCTGCATATCTTTATAATGATTTTCAAGGGTTTTGCAAACCTGAAGGAATTGATCGTAAACGTCGGGCAGAACTTCTTTCATCTGCGAAATGGGCATAGGCGTACGAACGCCCGCGACTAAGTCTTCCCCTTGCGCGTTCATAAGGAATTCGCCCATGAGTCCGGGTTCGCCGGTGGCGGGATTACGCGTAAATGCCACGCCGGTGCCGCAATCGTTGCCCATGTTGCCGAACGCCATCATCTGAACGTTCACCGCCGTACCCCAGCTGTAAGGAATATCGTGATCCATTCTGTAAACGTTGGCGCGGGGGTTGTCCCAACTTCTGAAAACGGCCTTTATCGCACCGAAAAGCTGGTCTTTCGGATCGGACGGGAAATCTTCGCCTATCTGATTTTTATATTCCTGTTTGAATTGGTTGGCAAGGTCTTTAAGATCGTCGGCCGTGAGATCCACGTCGAAGGAAACGCCTTTCTTCGCCTTCATTTCGTCGATCAGCTTTTCAAAATACTTTTTGCCGACTTCCATAACGACGTCAGAATACATCTGTATAAATCTTCTGTAACAGTCCCACGCCCATCTCGGGTTGTTAGATTTTTCGATAAGGGTGTTTACCACGTCTTCATTCAGGCCGAGGTTCAGTATGGTATCCATCATGCCGGGCATCGAGGCCCTTGCGCCCGAACGCACCGAAACGAGAAGCGGGTTTTCCTTATCGCCGAACTTTTTGCCGGTGATCTCTTCCATCTTCCCGATATACTCCATTATCTGCGCCTGAATGGCGGGGTTTATCTGCTTGCCGTCTTCATAATACTGCGTGCATGCTTCGGTGGTGATGGTAAAGCCCTGCGGAACGGGGAGACCGATATTGGTCATTTCCGCAAGGTTCGCGCCCTTGCCGCCGAGCAGCTCACGCATTTTCGCGTTGCCTTCACTGAAAAGATAAACGTATTTTCGTCCTTCCATATAATAAAATGTTCCTCCTGAAAACTGAAAATATAACAGCTCTTTTTTTCTAACTATATAATTATAGTTTTTTTTATTCCTTTTGACAAGCGATTTACACCCGTTTTGGCACTTATTTGTCAAATTGGATACTTTACTTGTACAAAAGGAAAGCAAAATTCCCCACTTACGAAACCGCCTCCCGCCATAAACCGTATAATGCGAACCGTTTAACCGCACTGCGCCGCGGCGGATTTTTCTATAACCTGCTGCGGCGCTTATCTTATAAAGAATCGGTTGACAATTATCACCTGTTTTGCTAAACTATACTTGCAACCAAACCGAATAGTTTTAGTTTGCAGAAGTATGCTTCTTGGGTAGAAGCGTATCTTTTTCGCATTATAAAATACTTCTGTTAAGAACTATTTGTGTTTGTGTTGCAGCAAGCGAAAAGACGTTCTACAGAGTGTCGCAGTAGTTTGCTGCGGCACTTTTTAGTTTTGATAATTTTTAAGGAGGCTTTTCATGAATACCAAACGCACTTTTTTACTCATTCTGCTATGCGCGCTTACTGCCGCAATGCTCACCGCTTTTTCCGCCTGCGAAGAAATTGACGTTTCCAACACAAAAAACCTCGATTCCGTTACGGTGGTCAACGTTCCAGAAACCACTGTGCCCATAGGCGGGTTTGACGACGCCGGCATAATATTGCAACTGAATTATTCCGACGAAACTATCGAGCAGATCCCCCTCACCGAAAAAATGCTCCCCATAGAATACCGTGAACTGCTGCAAACACCCGGCACGCACAACATAGCGGTTATGTACCGCAAAAAAGTTGCCGCTTTCACGCTTAAAGTGGGCATCGAGCATGTTGTTACCTTTAAAAACGCACTCGGCGTAACGGTTAAAACCTGTAGCTGGGCGGTCGGTGACGAGCCGGATATTTCCGCCCCTACCGACGAGGAGATGCAGGTTGAAGGTTACCGTTTTTTAGGCACGTATGATTCAGACTACGCTTCCCTCACCGAAGGCGGCACCGTAACCGGCAATTACGTTAAAACCTGGAAAGTTTATTTTTATAATAATGACGTTACCCTTATAAAAACCGTTGTTGTTGACGACGGCGAAGCGGCAGCCGAGCCCACCGAGGCTGAGCGCGCCGCCGATGGCTACAACTGGATAGTCTGGGATAAAAACTTTTCACACGTTACCGCGGATATTCAGGTATGCGGGTTTTACGTTGCCGTAACCACCGAGCCGGAACCTGACCCCGAACCCGCTGCCGACGAATACTTCCTGTTCTACCTGCTCCCAGATAATACCTATTCCGTTTCCCCGAAGAACTTTGACGATTTGCCTTTTGATATAGTTATACCCGCCGAGTTCGAGGGAATAAGCGTAACCGCAATAGGCGAAAACGCATTCAAGAACTGCGCCGCTATCGAAAGCGTAACTATACCCTCTTCGATAGTGAGCATAGGAAAGGACGCTTTCCGCGGCTGCGCCTCTTTAACTTACGTGAGCCTCGGCGGTGTAAAAACCCTTGGTGAAGGCGCCTTCTGGGGCTGCAAAAACCTGTCTTTCGTTTCCGCGTCTGATAATCTCACCTCGATAGGTTACCGCGCTTTCTTCAACTGCGGTTCACTCTCCGCATTTATAATCGGCGGCGAAGTTACATCGATAGGCGAAGAGGCGTTTTATAACTGCGGTCTCGAAGAAATAATAGTTCCCGCTACCGTAAACAGCGTCGGCAACAGCGCCTTTAATAGCTGCACCTCGCTCACGAGCGCAACGGTAGGTTCGGGATATATAAGCGGTAATATGTTCTACGGCTGCACGGTACTTGAATGCGTAACTATCGGCAACAGCGTTACGAGTATCGGTTATCATGCGTTCGAGAATTGCACAAGCCTTGCAAGCGTAACAATCCCCGACAGCGTTACGAGTATCGGTAATTATGCGTTCCATTATTGCACAAGCCTTGCAAGCATAACAATCCCCGACAGCGTTACTAGTATCGGGAGTTATGCGTTCCATTAGTGCACAAGCCTTGCAAGCATAACGATCCCCGACAGCGTTACGAGTATCGGTTATGAGGCGTTCGACGGTTGTACAAGCCTTGCGAGCATAACGATCCCCGAC
>JAGCZN010000053.1 GCA_017959995.1 Clostridia bacterium | reverse complement strand
GGAACGAAAAGATTCCGCGGTAACCTCTTTGCCCGAAAGCATACGGGCGGCGCGGAGAATTTCAGACCTGCCGCCGTAATTTACCAGAACGTTCAACGCGTAAGGCGCGTATTGCCGCGTTTTTTCTTCCGCGGCGAGACAGGCGAGACGGAGTTCTTCGCCGACGCCTTCGAGATCGCCCGAAAAAAACAGGCGCACCCTGCCTTTACACGCCGATGGATATTCGGCGGCGAACCGGAGTATCCTTTCGAAAATTCCGTTTACTTCCCCCGCGGGACGGGAAAAATTTTCCTCGGAAAAGGCGTAGAGAGTGACGATACCGACGCCCGCCGAAAACAGATACTCCGCTACGGCAGGAACGTTTTTTGCGCCCTCAATATGCCCGTTAATGCGCGATAAACCGCGCTTTTGCGCCCAGCGGCCGTTACCGTCCATAATCACGGCAACGTGACGCGGCACGGTGTTTTTTTCCGTCAAACGGTCATTACGTCCTTTTCTTTTTCGGCGGAAAGTTTTTCGACGTTCTCTATCGCTTTGGTAACTTCTTTATCGACGTCCTTTTCGAAACCCGCGTATTCGTCGTCGGTAATTTCTTTGTTTTTATTCATCTTTTTAAGCGTATCGAGCGTGTCTCTCCTGATGTTGCGGACGGCGACTTTGGACTCTTCCGCCATTCTTTTTACCTGCTTGACTATTTCCCTGCGCCTTTCTTCGGTAAGTTCGGGAAATACGAGGCGGATGACCGTACCGTCGTTGGTGGGCGTGAGACCTACGTTGGCGGCAAGTATGGCCTTTTCAACGTTTTTGAGCAAACTTTTATCCCACGGGGTTATGACCAGACAGCGGCCTTCCTGCACGGCGATATTGCCGACCTGATTGATAGGCGTAGGAACGCCGTAATAATCGACCGTTACTTTATCGAGCACGCGCGGGTTAGCCCTGCCCGCCCTTATGGTAACGTATTCGTTTTTAAGTACGGAAACGGTTTTTTCAAGCCTTTCGGCGTTATCGTCGAGTATCAACGATATAACTTCCATATCGGCAGCCATAAATTTTCCTCCTTTTTTTGGTTTTTGTGCGTTTTAGGGCACTTATCTTATCCACGTGCCAAGTTCTTCTCCCTTGCACACGCGGACTATCGCGTCATCCTCGTCTAGTCCGAAAGCGAGAATGGGCGTTTTGTTTTCCATGCAAATGGTAACGGCGGTGGTATCCATCGCCTTGAGTTCACGGTTGATGAAATCGATATATTTTATTTCCTTATACCTTTTTGCCTCGGGGTGAGTTTTGGGATCGCAATCGTAGATTCCGTCTACGTTTTTTGCGAGCATCAAAACGTCGGCGTTGATCTCGGCCGCCCTGAGCGCGGCGGCGGTGTCGGTTGAAAAATACGGATTGCCCGTGCCGCAGGCGAATATGACTATTCTGCCCTTGCCGAGATGATTGACCGCCTTTCTTAAAATGTAGGGCTCGGCGACGCGGGTTATGGTAAGCGCCGTTTGTACGCGGGTTTCAACGCCGCGCTGTTCGATCGCATCCTGCAGGGCGAGGGCGTTTATTACGGTGGCGAGCATACCCATGTGATCGGCGGTGGTTCTGTCCATATTGGTGCCCTGGCGGCCGCGCCAGAAGTTGCCGCCGCCCACTATTATGCCTATTTCGACGCCCATTCCGTGGGCTTTTACGAGTTGCGTTACTATTTTATCGATAAAGTTTTCGTCAAGGCCGGAACCTTTGCTGCCGGCGAGAGCTTCCCCGCTTATTTTAAGAACGATTCTTTTATATTTAGGTGTCATAAATACCTCATTCGGATAATTCTTTTGCGTTTTTCGCGGCGGTTTTAAGTATTCCGCCCGAAAGATATAATGCCCATATTATTCCTACTATCACGAAAACGGCGCCTAAAACGCACAAAATCACGACGTGGAACGATTGCTTTAAGTCAAGAAAGAACGCCGCGACGCCTACGGACGCCAAAACGACCGAAAACGACCAAAGCAGATAGGCTACGTTTGCCAAAAGTTTCCTTTCCCACTTGACCGCTTCTTTGCCGCGCGCGTGAAAATTGTAACCCGGCAGCATCCTGCCGCCGAACCCGAGCGACGCAAGTACGGCAATGACCGCAAACAGCGCGGATACGGAAAGAATTACGACGGAAAAAGCGAGCATTTTATTTTCCCCTTTCTAAAAAAAGGGAACACAAAACTAAATTGTGTTCCCGTAAACCGACCGCGCGTCAGCCTTTCATCTTCGCAACCTGAGCTTCTACCTCGTCCGCGAGGTTTTCGGTCTTCTTCTGGAGACCTTCGCCCATTTCGTAACGGACGAACCTTCTTACGGCGATCTTCTCGCCGATGGTGGCGGTGGCCTCTATGACCATTTGCTCTATCGTTCTGGAAGGATCCTTGATGAATTTCTGGTTGAGGAGGCAGTTATCTTCATAATAACTTTTGATTCTGCCTTCGACCATCTTTTCTGCTATGTTCTGCGGCTTTCCCTCTTCAAGGGCCTGCGCGAGAAGTATTTTCTTTTCGTTTTCGATAACTTCGTCGGGAACGTCTTCCTTGCTGAGATATTCGGGCTTTGCCGCCGCTATCTGAAGCGCTATATCGTGAACGAGCGTTCTGAACTGCTCGCCGCGGGCGACGAAATCAGACTCGCAATTTACTTCAAGAAGCACGCCTACCTTGCCGCCCATGTGGATATAACTGTCAACTATACCTTCGGCGGCTATTCTGCCCGCTTTTTTAGCGGCTTTGGCTATGCCGTGTTCTCTGAGATATTCGATGGCTTTTTCGGCGTTTCCGTCACACTCGACGAGGGCTTTTTTGCAATCCATCATTCCTGCGCCCGTTCTTTCGCGGAGCGCCATTACGTCCTTAGCGGTGAAATCGATATATTTTTCTGCTTTATTTATTGCTGTTCTTTGGGTTCGGTAGCTTCTACCGCGGCTTCGCCTTCGGCATCAGCCTCGGCGATCTCTTCATCGGAAACTTCAACTTCTTCCATGGTGGTGGCGTCTTCAACGTCGTGATGGACGGCGTCTTCACCCTGGTTGGCTTCGATAACGGCGTCGGCTATTATGGAAGAAATGAGTTTTACGGCCCTGATGGCGTCGTCGTTACCGGGAATGACGTAGTCGATAAGGTCGGGATCGCAGTTGGTATCGGTTACAGCCACTACGGGGATACCGAGTTTTCTTGCCTCGCGCACGGCGATATCTTCATTGTTGGGATCTACCACGAACATTACGCCGGGAAGCGCGTGCATTTCCCTTATGCCGCCGAGGTTGGCCTGCAATTTGTCTCTTTCGGTTTTGAGCGCGATAACTTCTTTTTTGGGAAGAAGATCGAAATCGCCCATTTTTTCCATAAGGTCGAGCTTATTGAGCCTGTCGATCCTCGATCTGATGGTTTTGAAGTTGGTGAGCGTGCCGCCGAGCCATCTGGAATTTACGTAGAACTGGCCGCATCTTTCGGCTTCCTGCTGAATGGCTTCCTGTGCCTGTTTCTTGGTGCCTACGAAAAGAACGGTTTTGCCTTCTTTTACCTGTTCGCAAACGAACTTGTACGCCTCTTCGATAAGGCCTACGGTGACCTGAAGATCGACGATGTGAATACCGTTTCTCTCGCCGAAGATGTACTTCTTCATTTTAGGGTTCCATCTTCTGGTCTGGTGGCCGAAATGAACGCCGGCCTCCAAAAGTTGCTTCATAGACGTTACTGCCATAATAAAACCTCCGTTTTTTGCCTCCCTACCGCACGTTTTGCCGGCATCTTGCCCCGACTGAAAAGTTTATTTTCGGGGAACGGAATACCGCGAGCGCATAGGTGTGGATTTTATAGCCTAAATATTTTAACACAATATAAAGTATTTTGCAAGTGAATGACGGCGTTTTTATATAATTAGTTGAGTTTTCGGTTTATCGGGCGCGCCGAAACGATTATACGGTTTCTGGGCGACAATACTTTTTAAGGAGATTCAACATTTCCAGACCGTGTTCCGAAAACGTTTCGTTTTTCCATTTTTCCGAGTTATCGGTCAAAGCGCTCATTATGCGCAATTTTATACTTCCTTTCAAAACGCTTTCCTTATACGTGCTTTTTTTTGCTTCCGGCGCAAGATTCGAAAATTTTGAATTTATATCCCTCGACACAATACACAGATTGCCGAAATGGTTCAGTTCGGCTTCTTCGCTCCATTCCGGGAAACTTCCCTCAGACGGATGTTGCGGATACCAATGCTCTACGGAATTTCTGAACTCAAAAATAAAATCCTGATATTTGTTTTTATTTTCTTTCCAAAGCAGATAATCCAAAAAGTTGAAAACGATATGGGGTGTGGCAACGCCGAGACTTTCATTGCCTTTATAAAGATAGTTTTCCCATACCGCGGTTTCCGCAATTCTTTCTATAAATACATTACTGCCGCTTAAATCGCTTTGTTCCTTAAACAAATACTTCAACAACTCCGTTATCCAGTGCATAATTTTAGGAGAAGTATATGACACTCTCATACAAGATTGAATCATCAGATTTTCCTGATGCTCGTTTTTACCGTCTTTTCCTTTCCCGATAACGAATCTGGTGTTGTTATACTGCGGCTTTTTCTGGCCGCCCTGTCCGTACGAAAACAGTTCTTTCAAACTCCAATCGCCGTCGTCATTATCATTTTTGAACTCCCGTTTGATTATATATTTGTCAAAAAGATATCTGGATTTAAGGAGAAAAGCAATAAATTCACTTGAAAATTTTTCGGCACCGTATTCTTTTACGAAATTATCGAAAGTTTCGGTCAATTTTTTATCGTCTAATAAACCGCTTGTAAAATCCCCGACGGCGAAATCGTTAATATGGGCGAAAACTCTTAAAGTATGTAATAAAAAATACGGAAAATTTATTATACTTTCGAATCTAACACGTCCTTCGTCTTCCGTTTCTTCACCCCATTCCGTTTTGTAATCCTCGCTTATAACGGATTTTACGGAAATATCTTTTTCTGTC
>JAGCZN010000052.1 GCA_017959995.1 Clostridia bacterium | reverse complement strand
GAAAAAAAGCCCATAACGAAAATTTTCGATTTCGGCGCGGTAATGCTTCCGCTCGGTCAGGCGATAGGCAGGTGGGGCACTTATTTCAATCAGGAAGTTTACGGTGCGGTCGATCCTCGTTCGATAGGTTTCCCCGTAAGCGTATACATTCAGGACGCCGGCGAATACCACTACGCATTGTTCTTTTGGGAATCGGTAGCCAATATTGTACTTTTCGCGCTTTTATATTGGTTTTTGTTCAAGTATAAAGGCAAGCGCAACGGCTACGCCACGTCGTTTTACTTTATGGGTTACGGCGTTATAAGAGCGGTAATGGAACCGTTGAGAGACGCCCAGTACAATCTCCCGCTTTTTGGTTCGGAAACACTCGGTTCGGAGTGGGCGTCCATACTTCTTATTCTCGGCGGGCTCGCTTTATTCGTCGTACTTTTCGTTCGGGATTTCCGCGATAACGGCAAAAATTTCAAAAAGTATTTCGCTTATATGTTTGGGGAAAGAAGGGCGTCGGAAAAGGCTGAAAATATCGTTCGCCATGAGGCAAGGACAGACGACGGGGAAAAAACGTCCTTATCCGTTCGCAGCGTAAAAAACCTTAAACCTTCACATCGCTCCGAAAGTACCGTAGAGACACGCGAAACGGCGGACGGCGAAGAGAACGAGGAAGAGGAAGCGATATTAACGGCGCTTGATGACGACGGCGATTTATAAAAAACGCCCCAATTTATCAAAAAACACCGTAAAACGAAGAAAAACGCCAATTTTCGATGAAGGAAATATAATGAAAAAAAGAAATTTAACGCTCTTGACGGATCTGTACGAGCTGACGATGATGAACGGTTATTTTAAGGAAGGCTACCGCGATCAGGTTGCCGTGTTCGACGTGTTTTTCCGCCAGCACGACCTTATAACCTATTCGCTTGCGGCAGGACTCGAACAGGCGGTGGAATACGTAACGGGCCTTCGTTTTGATGAGGAAGATATTATTTATTTAAGGAGTCTTAATCTTTTCGGCGAAGAGTTTCTCGAGTATCTGTCGGAATTCCGATTTACTGGTGATATATACGCGGTACCCGAGGGGACCATGGTATTTCCCGGCGAGCCGATATTTACCGTAAAAGCCCCCGTTATCGAAGCGCAACTCATTGAAACCGCGGTTTTGAACATAATAAATCATCAAACGCTTATAGCCAGTAAAGCCGCGAAGATCTGCTATGCGGCGAAAGACCAGTCGGTAATGGAATTCGGTCTTCGAAGGGCGCAGGGGCCGGACGCCGGCATTTACGGCGCGCGCGCGGCAATAATAGGCGGCTGCGGATCGACCTCGAACGTTCTCGCGGGCAAAATGTTCGACGTAAAGGTTTCGGGAACGCACGCGCACAGTTGGGTTATGAATTTCCCCACGGAACTTGATGCGTTCCGCGCTTACGCCGATACCTATCCCGATGCTGTTCTTTTGCTTTGCGATACGTACGATACGTTAAAAAGCGGTGTTCCTAACGCGATAAAAGTTTTTGACGAATTGAGGGCAAAAGGGCGTAAACCTCTCGGGATAAGGCTCGATTCGGGCGATCTCGCCTATCTTTCAAAAGAGGCGAGGAAGATGCTTGACGCGGCCGGCTATAAAGATGCCGTTATATGCGCCTCGGGCGATCTTGACGAATATTCCATTCAATCCCTGCGCAATCAGGGCGCGGCGATAGATCTTTGGGGCGTTGGCACCAAACTTATTACGGGCGACGATCTTCCTGCGCTCGGCGGCGTTTATAAGCTTGCCGCGGTTATTGAAAACGGGCGGATCATTCCCAAAATAAAACTTTCCGATAACGCGATTAAAATAACTAATCCGGGGTTCAAGAACGTTTACAGAATCTACGGCGAAAAGGGAATGGCGGAAGCCGATCTTATTCATATTCGCGGCGAGGAAATTGATACCGCCAAACCGTTGACGATTTTCCATCCTATAGAAACCTGGAAAAAAACCACCTACGAAAAATACACCCTGCGCGAACTTCTCGTTCCCGTTATAGAAAAGGGAAAAGTCGTTTATGATTTTCCCTCGTTCAAAGAAATCGCAACATATGCAAAGAGAGAGATGGAAAGTTTTTGGGACGAGTACCGCCGAATAGACAAACCGCATATTTACAAAGTGGATCTGTCCGACGGGCTATACTCGTTAAAGACCTCGCTCATGCAGAGTATAAGGCACGAAAATCAACGTTAGTGCGTGAAAAAGGAGACTTATCGGCTAAATTATGCTTTACGTTTTGGTTTTGTTCGCTATAATTGCGATCGATCAGATCACAAAAATATACGTTTCCGCGCAGGGCCCTATGTGGGAGGTCACCGTGATTCCAAACGTGTTCAGTTTCGTTTACGGAAAAAACAGCGGCGCGGCTTTCAGTTCGTTTGCTGGTACCGACTGGGCGCAGACGTTTTTTGTCGTTCTCACCTGCATCGTACTGCCTGTGCTTTTTATCGTTTTTTTAAGGATAAAAAACAACAATAAGTGGCTTAAAACAACGATTATCCTTATAATTGCGGGTACGGTCGGCAACTTTATAGACAGAATCGTGTTCAAGGAAGTTACCGATTTCATATACGTTCATTTCTTCGCTAATTTCAACGTGGCGGACGTTTCGCTGACAGTCGGCGCTATAATGCTTATTTTCTACTATCTGTTTCTCGATAATGACGCGTTGATTTCCATCGGCAAAAAAAGGAAACGCAAAACGGATGGATAAGCGGGTTTACGTTTCGGAAAACGACTGTCCGAGGCTTGACGTTTATCTTGCGGAAGTTTCGGGCCTTACGCGAAGTCACGCGCAGAAACTTATTTCGAACGGATCGGTAACGGTAAACGATGAGGCCGTAAAAGCAAAAAAAGGCGTAAAGCGCGGAGACGTTATCCGCGTTGTACTGCCGGAACCCGAGGGCGTCAGTCTGGAGCCGGAAAACATACCGCTTGACGTCGTGTACGAGGATCTTTCAGTAGCGGTGATCAACAAACAACAAGGGCTTACGGTACACGCCGGCAACGGTGTAAAAAACGGCACGCTCGTGAACGCTCTTTTATACCGTTTAGACAGTTTAAGCGGGATAAACGGCGTTATTCGCCCGGGCATCGTTCACAGGATAGATAAAGATACGTCGGGACTTCTCGTCGTTGCAAAAAACGATAAAGCGCATATTTCGCTATCCCGGCAGATTGCCGAAAAGTCCTGCAAGCGCACGTACGTCGCACTTCTTCACGGCGTTTTGGGGAAGGATGAGGGAAGGATAGAAACCTATATCGACCGATCCCCGCGTGACAGAACCACGATGGCCGTATCAACGAAGGGAAGGCTTGCCGTTACGGATTTTTCGGTTATAAAGCGATACGCGTCGGGTTATACGCTATGTGAATTCCGCCTTCAAACGGGAAGGACGCATCAGATCCGCGTTCATGCCAAATATATGGGGCATCCCGTCGTCGGTGATAAAACTTACGGCCCCAAAAATTGCCGGTTTAACCTTAACGGACAGCTTCTTCACGCGCGAAAGTTGGAATTTACGCATCCGGATACGGGTGAAAGAATGTCGTTCGAAGCGCCGCTGCCCGATTATTTTCAAAAAATACTGGATATTCTGAACAAGTAAATTACCCCGATAAAACGTCGGTTATCAAGCGATATGTTAAAAATTGCCGAAGTTGAAAAACACGGAATTGGCAGGGAATTGAAATTGAAAAGCGGTTATTCCGTTATCGATTTCGACGGTTATCCCGCAAACGACGTTATAGATTACCTTTATTTCGACGCGCGCGAAAATTTCACTATGCGCGTAGCTGATATAAAGGGCAGGGAAACGGTATTCGAAATAGAAAAGGACGAGTACGAAACGCTCGGCCTCACTTTCGAAAACGACGGAATGGCGATAAAAACCTGCCGTAACAAGTGTATTTTCTGTTTTGTCGATCAGATGCCTTCGGGTATGCGGGATACGCTTTACGTAAAGGACGACGATTACCGCCAAAGTTTTCTGTGCGGAAACTTCGTAACTCTCACAAATATTGACGAGCGGGACGCGGAACGGATTTGCCGCTACGGGCTTTCGCCGCTTTACGTTTCCGTTCACACGATGAATCCACTGCTTCGCGAAAAAATGACCAATAACCGTTTTGCGGGTAAAATCGTTGATTATCTCAAGCGTTTTGCTGCAGCCGGCATTGTTATGAACACTCAGATCGTTCTCGTTCCGGGCGTAAACGACGGCGCCGAACTCGATTATTCCGCCCGTGAACTTTTTAAGCTTTACCCGCAGGTTTCAACGCTTGCCGTAGTGCCGTGCGGCATAACGAAGTACAGGGAAGGATTGTTTGAAATAAAGGATGCGGATAAGTATTTCTGCGAAAAGGTAATAGAACAGGCGGATGCGTTAAACCGTGAATTCGGCGTGAATTTCATAACGCTTGCCGACGAGTTTTTCTTTAAGGCGGGTGTGCCCGTAAAGCCGTACGAGTTTTACGGCGAATTTCCGCAAATCGAAAACGGCGTGGGTATGACCGCTAAATTCTACCGTGAACTTACGGAAGCGATAGAGGAAAGAAAGTATGAAAAAACGTTACTTATAGTGACCGGAACAAGCGCGGAAAACTTTATAAGAGAGTGTTCTGAACTTGTAAAAAAACACTGTAAGTCCCTTAAAACGCACGTTATCGGGGTTAGTAACGATTTTTTCGGCAGTACCGTCAACTGTAGCGGATTGCTTACCGGGAAGGACGTTCTCGCCGCGTGCGAAAGTTTTGCCGAGCCTTACGACGAACTTGTTATTCCCTGCAATATGCTTAAAGAATTCGAAGAAGTTTTTCTTGACGGTCTTACGCTCAAAGAATTATCGGAAAAACTCGGCAAAAGAGTACGCGTCACACGCGGCAGCGGCGGCAGCTTTTTCGAGGCGCTTACTTCCGATTACGATACCAACGGAATAATCAGGTGATATAATGGCAAAACCCATAGTGGCAGTAGTCGGCAGGCCGAACGTAGGCAAATCGACTTTTTTCAACAAAATAGCGGGCCGTAAAATTTCCATAGTGGAAAACCGCCCCGGCATCACGAGAGACAGAGTGTATTCTGACGCCGAATGGCTCGGGCATCGCTTTACCCTTATAGATACGGGCGGGCTT
>JAGCZN010000051.1 GCA_017959995.1 Clostridia bacterium | reverse complement strand
GTTGATTTTCCGCTGCCGGAAGGGCCTATTATAACTACTTTTTCCCCGTCGTAAACGTCGGTGGAAATACCTTTGAGAACTTCGCTGTGCCCGAAAGATTTTTTAAGGTCAACCGTTGAAATAAGGAGGTTCTTATCCATGTGCAAGCCCTCCGTTACGTTCGCTCTTTGCAAATTTCTTTTCAAGTATTCTCAAAATGAACGTGAGCGCCATCACCACTACGAGGTACATTACCGAAGCGATGAGAAGAGGGAAAAGATAATCGAACGTTCTCGATTGAACCAGCCCCGGTATTTTGCCGAGATCCATTATTCCCACGTAACCTACTACCGCCGTTTCCTTTACTAGGCTTATAAATTCGTTAAAAAGCGGGGGAAGGGCGTTTTTCATTGCCTGCGGCAGAACTATTTTGCCCATCGTTTCCATACCGGAAAGGCCGAGAGAGCGGCCCGCTTCCATCTGCCCGTCGTCAACCGAGCCGAAACCCGCGCGCGCTATTTCCGCAACGTAGGCGGCGCTGTTCAGCCCGAAGGTTATTGCGCCCACCACCACTCCGCTTTTGATGAAAGTAAGTACCACGAAGTACATTATAAATAGTTGCAAAACTACGGGGGTTCCCCTTACAACGGTTATGTAAATTTTGAAAATTGCCGCTAAAATACGAAGTTTTCCCGTTTTTTTATGAACGTAATTGACCGTTGCTATTATAAAGCCGATAGTTATGCCTATCGCCACCGCCATAAGCGAAATGATAAGCGTGTTTTCTATTCCTTTTAGGTACAGTTTCCATCTGTCCTGCGCAATAAACGCTGACCGAAATCGTTCGGCCAGCGTTTTCGCGTTAATTAAATTTAATTTCATAATCAATTAAAATCAAGCGTTTTTGATGAGAAGTTGCGAGGGCAGTTTATCCATAAATATAACGTCTATTTTGCCCGTTTTAAGCGCCGCGAGAGCTGCGGAATACGTTTTATACTGAACTACTTCCGCGTTTATTTTAATGTTGTGGGTTTCTCCTTCGTCGTCATCGTATTCGTAACCCGTTTCCGAAATCGCCTGCGACGCGATAAGATCGCCGCTGGTGCCTTCCTGAACGCCTATTTTAAGACCGTTGAGAGAGGCGAGGGTGCTGTACGCTTTGTCTTCTGCGCTTACTATCGAAAGAGTGGACGAAGCGTAAACGTGGCTGAAATCAACGGTTTGTTTGCGTTCTTCGTTTATAGTGAGGCCCGCCGCGCCGGCTGCTTTTCCGTCGTCGTTTTCCACGCAGGTAACTATCGTGTCGAACAGCACGTCTTTAATATCGAGTTTTCCGCCGAGGTTTTCCGCCACCTGGCTCATAATGGCTACGTCAATACCCACTATTTCGGTACCGTTCATAAATTCGTACGGAGCAAAGCCGCTTTCCGTGTACATGGTAACGGTGGGGCCGCTTTCCGTGAAGTTCCACGCGGTTTTAAGGCCTTCGGGGGCGGAAGCGTTTTCGTCATCCGCAAGCGCGGAATAGTAATCGTTATACATATCGAGCGTGCCGTCGGCAAGCCATTCGTCTATTACGGCGTTTACCGCGTTCATCATTTCGGTATCGCCCTTTTTAAGCGCTACGCCGAAATCTTCCTGAAGCGTATCCGTGGCGTCGTTCGTTACGTATTTTACGTTAGCCGTGCCTTCGCAGGCGGTAAGAGCCACGCAAAGCGCCATAATCGCAATGAGTACGAGAGTAGTAAGTTTTTTCATTTTTGTTCTCCTTTTTCGTTTTTACGTGAATAATTATTTATTTTTACTGCATATAAATGCAATAAATTCGAGTGATGGGTATATGATAACACTTAAAAAAATAAAAATCAAGCGTTTTTCGGCATAAAAATAAAAAATCTGAAAAAAATATTGCATAAAAAGCGATATTTTATGCACGGAATGAATAATTTTGCAATTATGCACATACGGCTGTATAATTTTGAGAAACGAAAAAAATCATAACTCGTCCGACAGACCGATGAGATAGTCGGAAGATACGTCGAGAAATTTGCAGAGCAGAAAGAGAGTTTCGACGGAAGGGAAACTATCGTTTTGCGGGTAGCGCGGATTGTGGTGCGGAACCGGAGAACGCGAAAGCGCGCGTTATCGTTTGAAGGCAAATAAGAAACCGACGTGAGAATTTCATTATATTGCGGTGGAAGACGGGGCGTATATACAATATATTGTACGCATACGCGTGCGCGCATCATAATATAATATTTTTCGGTGTTGAGGGGATAAAATCTGACGTAAAAAATTTTTATAAAAAATAAAAAAAGTTTTGAAAAACGTTTGACTTTCGGTTTTTTTTCGTGTAATATATAGAGGCTGTGTTTATATGGGTTGAGATGAAAAGTTACTTAATCCCTTTGCCCGAAGGCTCCGGAACCGGAAGGCGCTCCGAGGGAAGATAATTTTCATTGACAAATGTGAGGGTTTAACCCTTGCGACTAACTACGTGCCTTGGTAGTATTACGTCATTCGCAGCAAATAACACAGCGCGAATGATTTTTTTATTGCAAGGGGCGCGACACACACGGCATAGTTGATAAAAGTTAGTATAAACGGAGGAGTAAAAATGTCAGGACAGAAAATCAGAATCAAGCTTGCGGCTTACGACCACAGAATGGTAGATCAGGCTACCGAGAGAATAGTGGAAACCATGAAAAAGGCCGGCGCCAAGATAAGCGGGCCCATTCCGCTTCCCACGGAAAAGGAGATAGTAACCATTCTCCGCTGCCCCCACAAATATAAAGACAGCCGCGAACAATTCGAGATAAGAACTCACAAAAGACTTATCGACATCTATTCGTCCAACGCCAAAATACTGGACAGTATCCACCTGCCCGCCGGCGTTGACGTGAAAATCAAACTGTAAAAAATTATTTTTTAATAAATTCGGAGGTGAACTTTATCGATGAATAAAGCAATCATTGGAAGAAAATTGGGTATGACGCAGATCTTTTCCGCCGACGGAAAAGTAATCCCCGTTACCGTTGTTGAGGCAGGCCCCTGCCCGGTAGTTCAGGTAAAGACCGTTGAGAGAGACGGTTACGCCGCCGTCAAACTCGGTTTTGACGAGGTTGACGAGAAAAAACTGAACAAACCCGAAGCAGGTCAATTCAAAAAGGCCGGCGTTCCCTGCCAGAGAGTTCTCAAAGAGTTCCGTCTGGACGACGTAAGCTCTTACGAAGCGGGGAAGGTTCTCACCGTTGAATCTTTCGCGGAAGGCGACAGGATAGACGTTGTGGGCACCACGAAAGGTCACGGATATTCCGGCGTTATCAAACGTTGGAATCAGCACAGGCTCAAAGAGACGCACGGCGTGGGCCCCGTTCACAGAGAAGTAGGTTCTATGGGCGCGAACAGCTCGCCGTCGAGAGTTTTCAAGAACAAACACATGCCCGGCCAGTACGGCGTTGAGAGAGTTACCATACAGAATCTCGAAGTCGTAAAAGTCGACGCGGCGAGGAACGCGCTTCTCATAAAAGGCGCTATTCCCGGGCCGAAAGGCGGTATCGTTACCGTTACCGACAGCGTGAAGGCGTAAGGAGGGTGCGAACAATGGCAAGTATCAAAGTTTACAATATGAGCGGAAAAGAGACCGGCGTTATGGAACTTAACGCGAATCTCTTCGAGCAGGAATTCAAGGAAGACCTTATTCACCAGGCAGTCGTAACGAGACTTGCGAACGAACGCCAGGGAACGAAAAGCACGCTCACCCGCAGCGAAGTGCGCGGCGGCGGAAAGAAACC
>JAGCZN010000050.1 GCA_017959995.1 Clostridia bacterium | reverse complement strand
TTCGGTAACGGAAGTAAATAATTTCCGTCTTACCGGTTACGAAACGATAAAAGCCTTCTATTCGCCTTCGTCAGATGAAAGGGAAATAGGCGAAAACGGTGATTCCCGCGCGTTCGGCGAGGGGAACGCCCTTTCGATGTATCCGTCCGAAATGGTAAAGATAAATTATCAGCTCGATTCTTACTACCCGGATAACACCACGGTCAGATTCAGCGTGGGCAACTCAAGAGTCGCTTCCGTAACGGAAAAAGCGGAGCCCGACGGTTCCGTAACCGCCGTGCTCAAAGCCCTCGCAAAGGGAAACACCACCCTTAACGTTAGCGTAATGTACAGAAAAGACGCCGAATCCGAATATAAATCGACGTTGTATTCTGGCAGAATCAGCATTTCCGTTAAAGAGCCGTATATAACGCAGAGTATGTATCTTAACGCGTATAAAGGTTTGGGCGGCGTAGTGGAAATACCGAAGGAAAAGGGTATAACCACCATAAACGATTACGCTTTTTCCCTTTACGAATACGTTGATAAAGATCTTTCCGCAGGCGACGTTATCGATGAAGAAGATCCTTATTTCATCAAGCCCGCGCCTATAGGCGACGAAAAATACGCCCCCGATTGGGAGAAGATAACTAAAGTTATACTTCCCGACGGCGTTACCACCATAAATTCGTATGCGTTTTCAAAACTCACCGCCCTTGAAGAGGTGGTGCTTCCGGATACGCTTATAACTATAGGGCTTTCCGCGTTCGCCGGGTGTAAAAACCTGAAGACGATAAATCTTGAAAACGTTAAATTCATAAATGAAAAGGCGTTTTCCGGCTGCGCGCTTGAAAACGTGGATCTTTCCGGCGTCGTCGCAATAGGAAACTACGCGTTTGAAAACTGCAAAATTCAGAATATTACGTTGCCGATTACTTCGCAATCTCTCGGCACGGGCGCGTTTTACAACAACAAACAGCTTACCAACGCGGAATTCAAGGCAAGCAAGATAAAAATCGGCGCAAACGCATTCTTCGGTTGCACCAGTCTTTCTTCCGTTGAAATAAACGCCGCGGTTATAGCCTCCCACGCTTTCAGAGGGTGCTCGATGCTTTCCGAAGTCAAACTCGGTAAGGACGTTACCGTTATAGGCGAATTTGCCTTTGCGGGCACGCGGGTAAGCGGTTTTACCATCGATCCCGCAAACAGAAACCTGCACCTCGATAATAGCGGCGCCCTCGTTTACAGGGGAAGCGATAGTTCCGACAACAGAGAACTGGTTACCGTTGCCCCGAATTACGCGGGAGTGTCCGTAAGCGGCGAGCCTAACGTAATAGTTACCGACGCCGTTTACGTATCTAACGGCGCGTTTGCGGGAAACACCAAGGTGTTCAAAATTATAGCCAACTCCGCGGAATATATAGGGGATTACGCTTTCGCCGGATGTACAAACGTTACCGAAATAGTGCTTGACAGCGTTTCCGCCATAGGCGATTACGCTTTCGAACAGACCAAGATAACCCATACTCCGAGTTTTGAAAATGTTGCCGCCATCGGAAATTACGCGTTTGCAAAAACGGCCGTAACTTCCGTAACGGTGCCCGCGGGAACGGTTATAGGAAATTATGCGTTTGCAAACTGCAATCAGCTGGTAAACGTTGTAATAGGCAATAATTCCGTAGTTGGCAATCACGCTTTTTACAGCGATATAAACGAGAGTTTGATTGGAAACGGTTTAGCGGCTTATACAGGTTATCAATATACGGTAAAAGACGAATTCGGCAACGATACGTCAACCGTTTACACCTATTACAAATTCAATATAAAGGACGCGTCGTCGTCCGTTTTAAGAAACGTTACGATCGGCGATGAAAGCGCCGTGGGCGATTACGCGTTCGCGGGGAACGTCCGTCTTGACTCGCTCACTTTGGGCAGAGGCGCAAAGATAGGTTCTTACGCGTTCTACAATGACGAAGGCGTTGCTTCCGTCGATTTATCCGGCGCGCTGGAAATAGGTTCTTACGCGTTTTCCGGTATCGAAACGGAAGATTACAAAATAGCCGACGCCACTTTAACGTTCGCAACCGAAATGGTATCGGTTGGCGGCGCTATTACCGAAGGCAACGTTATTTATTCCAGTTGCGCGCCCAAAATCACGAACGCGGCGTTAGACGAACTGTCGGTTCTCGGGTCATACGCCTTTGCCGGCAACCCGCGTCTTACAACAGTTACCTTCGGCAACAAACTGGAGTGCGTAGGCGATTATTCGTTCTATAAATGCGTGTCCGTTACGGACGCAACGCTTCCCGATACCGTAAAAGAAATAGGAAACGGAGCGTTTGCGCAAACATCTTTGAATACCGTAAATCTCGGAGAAGCAGAAAAGATAGGGGACTACGCTTTCGCGTTTACGTCCGTTAAAGATGCGACCTTCAAAGAGGGCGCCGAGATAGGCGCGTACGCGTTTTACGATTGCTCGGAACTCGATACCGTAAACGGCCTCGGCGGCGTTACGGTTATAGGCGAATCGGCTTTCGGTTTCACGTCGTTTGAGGCGGCCGACCTCACCTCTGCGGAATATATAGGCGATTTTGCCTTCTGCAATTCCGCGGTGAAAGAGATAATTTTCGGTGAAGAACTTGTAAAACTCGGCGAGAATCCTTTCTACGGTTGTGAGATAACCTCTTTCGGCAGAGAAGAAGACATTGTTTTCAACGGTAGAATTATAGGCCGCGCGTTCGTTGAAGATTACAACGTTTCCGATTACGTAACGGTAATAGGCGGCGTGCTGTACGAAAAAGTTCCGGCAGGGCTTGAGCTCGTGTCGTATCCTATGCTTAAGACCGACGAAGATTTCGCCGTTGCCGACGGAACGAAGAGAATTTCCGCAAAAGCGTTTGCCGACTCGAAGATAGTTAACGTAACTCTTCCCAATTCGCTTAAGGTGATAGGCGATATGGCGTTTTTCGGGTGTAACGAACTTAAAACCGTTACTTTCCTCGGGTATTATGCCCCGATTTTGGAAGAGAAGTTTGATGAAGCATACGCGTATTCTTCCGAAAATATGCCCATAACCGGCGCCTACCTCGATAACACGGGACTGGGTATTTCCAAATATTATATGTGGAATACCTATTCCAGAACAAACAACTATTATTACGGCGCGAATTTCGTAGGGCGCATAGGTCATACGGACGGTCGCCTCGTTATGATAAAGCCTTCCAACGGGCAGAATTACGATTCGTTCATTCTTTCCAAATATTTCGGAACGGTGATAAACGGCGCCCCCGCGGCTACCGAACAGACGATTGAAGTTATAAGGCTGATAAACGAATTGCCTTCCACCATAAGCCTTGAAGACGAGGCGCTGATAGTTTCCGTAAGGAACGCCTACGATAAGGTAACATCGCTTGAACAGAAGGCACTTATAACCAACTATTCCGTATTATCCAACGCAGAATCTACCATTATTTATCTCAAATCGAGGGATGGAGGAGACGATTCCTCGGGCGGCGACGAAAAGGAACCTTCCGAATTCGGTAAATTCATGAAAGGTAACTTACTCGGCTTTGCCATCGCTGCGGCGATAGCTTGCGGATTTGCGGTTTATATCGTGATTTCCAAAAAGAAAACGTCGGGAAACGTTGCCGATACGAACGAAGAGTCCGAGGGAGCCGAAAGCGAAGAACCCGCGGAAGATAAGGTTTCCGAAGAACTCGCGGAAAATAAAGCGGAAACGGAAAACGGCGCAAACGGTGAAGAATAACAAAACGAAAAGCTGTTGGCGCGGGCGTACAGCCTCAGCGCGGAGAAAGACTTTATGAAAAGTAAATTAAAAGCAATATTAACACTTCTCGCGGTATTTGCGGTTTGCATCGGGCTTGCCGCCTGCGGGCGGAAAACCGTATTGACAGAATACGAGGCGAAAGGCTATCTCATATCCGTTACGTATAACGCTAACGGCGGCAATTTTATGGGAAGAAAGGGCGTTACGCTTATCGATATGTTCAACCCCGATTCCTCTTTATTCCCTGCCGATGAAGACGGCGTTATCCGCATAAGCCTTACCGAGCCTACCGACAAGTCGCGCATAACGGGATCGCTTACCAGCGTAGCCCTGCACATGGCCGATCATTTCTTTGCAGGTTGGTATAGAACCAGAACGATAAAAACGGTAACGGTAAACGGCGAAGAAAAAATCGTTGACGAATTCGGAAAGATAATCGAAGAGAAAGACGGTAAATATTATTACCCTCTCGAAGAGGGGCAGGAAACGCAAGCGGAAGCCACACCCGGTTATAATTATTCCGACAGATGGGATTTCGAAACGGATAAAATAGAGTATACCCCGGGGCAGGGCAAGCTCTCAATGACGCTTTACGCGGGCTGGGTGCCTTACTACGAATTTGAGTATTACGCCCAAAACGATAACGGTGAATGGGAAATTTACGGAAAAAACACGCTTTTCGATTACAAACTTGCCGTTGCCGACGGAAGCGTGGAAGCCGACCACCGGAATATATGGATCCCGAGATACGTTGACGGCGCTATGAATTACGAACACGAATACGAAAACAGAGATAAGTTCGTATTCCCGAAAATAAACGGAAAAACCTTCCTCAAAGCCTATTCCGACGAGAGTTTGAGCGAGGCGAGCGAAATAACCGATTCTTTTACCCACGAAGGCAGTATAGATATTGAAACGGCAACGCCCGTAAATCGCGTTCAGAAGATATACGTAACTTTTGAAGACGGCGAGATATACAAGATAACTGCGGCGGAACAGTTCGCGGCGAATTTTAACGCCGAGGGAATATTCGAAATATATAACGACCTTGATTTTACTTCGTTAAAATGGCCGAATTATCCGGTGCAGACGTTCAAAGGAAAGATAATCGGCATGGGCGGAGAGAAAAAATTCAGTAATATAAACGCTGTATTTTCATCGCAATCTGAAACGGGCGGACTGTTCGGTACAATAAGCGGCGAGGCTATAATAAAGGATATAAATTTCGAGAACGTAACGGTAAGTTTCTCAAAACAGGACAGAAACGTTCTGTCCGAAACGCGTTTCGGTCTGTTTACCGGAATGGTGGAAGACGGCGCGGAAATAAGCGGCGTTACGGTATCGGGTACGATGCGGTTGAATATCTATCTGCTGGGCAGTTATGACGTCAACCTCGTTGCAAACGGCGATACTTCGGGAATTACCGCGGGGGACATAAACCTTGTGATATTCGGCACGAAACTTCTTAACGGTTATTCGTACTATATCGATCCAGACGGCGTTACCGTATCGGAGGGCGGAAGCGTAAATCTCAGTTTTTCTCCCAATCTTACAAAAGACGAAGCGGAATACGCAATAAATTATTAAACGTGTAAACATAAGTAAAAATGGAGGCATAATATGAAATTAAGCAAAAAAAGCATAACGATAATAAGCATTATCGTAGCCGCCGTGTTGGTTATTTCGGGCGTCGTTACGGCGATAGTTTTAACCACCGGTAAAAAGAAAGACAGTATCGTTATCATGACGGAAGCGTTAAGCGGACTGTTTAACCCGTTTTACGCCACTTCCGGTACCGATATGGACGTTGTGGGCCTTACCCAGATAGGAATGCTTTCTACCGACGATAACGGCAAACCTCAGGCGGGCGACGATCTTCCCACCGTTGTAAAGGATTTTGAATATAACGTAGTCGGATCCGGTAACAACGTTGAAACAGTATACACGTTCGTTATCAAAAACGGTCTTAAATTTTCCGACGGTGAGCCGCTTACCATAAACGACGTATTTTTTAATCTTTACGAATACCTCGATATGGCTTATAC
>JAGCZN010000049.1 GCA_017959995.1 Clostridia bacterium | reverse complement strand
TATAAAAAACCCCGTAAATCTCACGTTTTTAATGCGGAATGAAACTTTTAGGAACGTAAAGCGATTCAAACACGTACACGGCGTAACGGTCGGTCATTCCCGAAATATAATCGCAAACTACCGTTTCAAGCGGATATCTGTCAAGCAGTTTCAGATAAATTTCGGGAAGCTCGTCCTTATTTTTAAGGAAAAATCCGTACATAGTGGAAATCATTCTGTCGGCCTTTTCCTCTTCGCCCTTGGCTTCCTTGGTAAGATACACGCTTCTGAACATAAAATCCCTGAGCGTTTCGGTGGCGCTAAGAATTTTATCGGGCATGGTAACCGTGTTTTTTCCGTCGCTGGCGGTGCATATAGAGGTTATCATGGTGTTGATGCGTTCCCTTGAGTTCCCGCCGAGAACGCGGGTTTCCGACGGAAGATCTTTTTCCGTTATGAGTTTTGCGCTGATGGCGTCCTCAATATCGTGATTGAGGTACGCTATACGGTCGGCAATGGAAACGGCTTGCCCCTCAAGCGTGGCGGGATTGCCGCTTTTTTTGTGATTTACAATGCCGTCTCTCACCTCAAACGTGAGATTCAGGCCCTTTCCGTCGTTTTCAAGCACATCCACAACGCGCAGCGACTGCACGTTATGCTCGAACCCGTTGGGCGCAAGTTTGTTCAGAACGGCCTCTCCCGAATGGCCGAAAGGCGTGTGCCCGAGATCGTGCCCCAAGGCTATTGCCTCCGCAAGGTCTTCGTTGAGATCAAGCCCCCGCGCTATCGAGCGCGCCACCTGGCTAACGTCCAGCGTGTGCGTGAGGCGCGTTCTGTAATGATCGCCTTCGGGCGAAAAGAACACCTGCGTTTTGTTTTTAAGTCTGCGGAAAGCCTTGCTGTAAATTATCCTGTCGCGGTCGCGCTGAAAATCCGTGCGGAACTCGCATTTCGGCTCGTCGATAAGCCGCCCTTTGGTATTCACCGCTTTTGCTGCGAACGGCGACAGAAACGCTTCTTCTCTTTTTTCGGTCTTTTCTCTCATGGATTCTCCCTGTCCTATAGGCGGGGACTACGCGAAACGCGGCTTTAACCCGACTAATTATTATATACGCAAAAAAAACGACAATTCCTTGTTTTGAAAAAATTACCTATAACCGCCGTTTACGCCGAGCACTTCACCCGTAACGTATGAAGCGCCCTCAGACGCGAAAAACAGCGCCGCGGCGGCAACTTCTTCCGGTCTGCCGTACCTGCCGGCGGGTATTTCGTTTTCTATCGCTTTTCTCTCGTCTGCGGAAAAACGCGCGTTCATTCCGGTATCTATAACGCCGGGCGCTATGCAGTTTACGGTTATGCCGCTCGGCGCAAGTTCCTTGGCAATAGCCTTGGTGTAGCCTATTACGGCCGCTTTGCTTGCGGAATACGCAGCCTCACACGAAGCGCCGGTTTCGCCCCACACGGAAGAAACGGTTATGATCCTGCCGTTTTTCATATCTATCATATCGCGGATAACCGCGTCTACCGCGTTGTAAACGCCGGTAACGTTCACCGCGAAAAGCCTGTTCCACTCCTCTTCGGTAGTGTCGTTTATCTGCTTTACGAGCGATATCCCCGCGTTGGCAACGAGTACGTTTACCCACCCGAATCGCGCTTTAACGGCGTTTACCATATTTTTTACGGCGGTTTTATCCGAAACGTCGGCGCGGAAAACTTCCGAAACGCCGCCCTGCTTTTCGATACGGTTTTTCACTTCGTACGCGGCTGTTTCGCTGTCGTTATAATTTATTGCAACCCGGTAGCCGTTCTTTCCGAAAAGTTCGGCTACGGCGGCCCCTATCCCTTTGGAAGCGCCGGTAACGAGTACGGTTTTATTCATATTACCCCCGTTTTTCACGCATTTTGCGGTATAAACGCAAAAAAGGGCTGCCGTAACCGCAACCCTGAAATGCAAGCCGAATTACTTCTTGACTCTCTCCATGTATTCGCCGGTTCTGGTATCCACGCGAATGGTTTCTCCCTCGTTTACGAACATAGGCACCTGAATGGTTATGCCCGTTTCGAGTTTGGCGTTCTTGGTGGCGTTGGTTGCGGTATTGCCTGCAACGCCGGGTTCCGCCTCTACGACGAGAAGTTCCACGAAGTTTTCGCATTCAACCGAAAACGCTTCGCCCTTATAGAATTTGACTTGAACGGGATCGTTCTCCTTGATATACATAAGGGCATCCTCGACCTGGTCGTGATTGAGCGGAATGAGGTTATATTCCTCGTCCATAAAATAATACAGACCGTCGTCGTTATACGAATAGGTCATTTTCTTGGTTTCGATATGAGCGTTTTCAACCTTTTCGGTGGGGTTAAAGGTCTTTTCGAGAACGGCGCCGGTAACTATATTCTTCAATTTAGTTCTCACGAAAGCCGCGCCCTTGCCCGGTTTAACGTGCTGAAATTCCACGATGGTATAAATGTTCCCCTCGTATTCGATAGTTACGCCCTTTCTGAATTCGCCTGCTGAAATCATATATGTCTCCTTTTATCACCGTTGAACCGGTTTTTAATTTTATCTGTATTTTCTTAATTTGCCGCCCGCCCAAACGCAAAGATTCTTGGGTTCGGTCATAAACGTTTGCGGGCGGCCGTTTTTCATAACCACGGTATCCTCTATCCTTATGCCGAATTTGCCGTTGATATAAATGCCGGGCTCTATGGAAAACACCCTTCCTTCCGCCAAAATGCCGGAAGCTTTGGGGCTTATCCAAGGCGCCTCGTGAATGTTTACGCCTATGCCGTGGCCCAAAGAGTGCGTAAAGTATCCGCTGTAACCGTTTTCGAAAATCACGTTTCTCGCAACGGAATCGGCCTCGGCGCCGGTCATGCCGGCGCGTATCTCCTCGTACGCCCGGACGTGGGCTGAAAGCACCGCGTCGTACGCCTTTACGAATTCCCTGCCGGGAATACCGAAGTAAAACGTTCGCGTCATATCCGAGCAGTAACCGTTGCAGATACAGCCGAAATCCATAAGCACGGGAACGTCGTCCTTAAGCCTCGTTTCGCCCGTTTCGTGATGCGGCACCGCGGAATTCGCGCCGAAAGCGACTATCGTATCGAAAGATTTATCCGAAGCGCCGTTCATTTTGAAGCGATATTCGATAAGGGCGGCAAGTTCGCGCTCGCTCATACCTACGCGCAATCCGGCTACCGCCTCGCGGAAGGATTTTTCGGCAACCGCGCAGGCTTTGGAAATTTCAGACAATTCGCCGTCGGCTTTTCCAGCCATTTGCTTTTCTATCTCGTCACCGACGTTCACGGGGTTGAAACCGAGTTCTTTAAGATACTCGAAATCGGCCATGGTGATTTTATTGAAATCAACGCCGACCGTTTCCGTACCCACCTTGTCGGCGTATGCTTTGAGCGTTCCGAAACCAACGCCGCTCACAACCGTTATCCCCTTGGGTGAAAGTCTGCGTTTTGCGGCGTAAAAGTATCTGTCGTCAACCACGAAAACCGTTTCGTCCGCCGTTATCAGAACGTAACCCGCGGTGGACGCGAAGCCGGTAAAATAAAAACGCTGCTTCCCGTCGGTTATAAGATATATACCGACCTTGGAAAAACTCATTTTTCTTTTCATAAAGTTTATTTTATCATAATAAAGGCGAATTGTCAATTATATATCCGTATTTTTGCCACAATTACTACTGCCCGAGGGAGAAATATACGCGCTTCATCTCGGCGGCGTCCTCGGCCTGAGTGCCAGCGGATTCGCAAACCACTATCGGTTCCAGCCCGCGTTTTTTTAGCGCCGCGGCGAGCGGCGGAAATTCGGGGCCGTACTTGTCGTCTTCAAAAGTGAGGTGCCTGACTTCGCCCTTTTCGGAATATTGGATCTTGGAGAAATGAACGTGAAAGTTCTTCATCCTTTCAAAGCCGAGTTCGGAAATCATATAATCCAGCCGGCTGCCGTAATCGTCCTCGGTTTTCAGACTGCCGCGCTCACGCGCGTTGACGTGACCGAAATCCACCGTGGGAATAAAAATTTTATCCGTTTTGCAAAATTCGGTTATTTCCTCTATAGTTCCTATCTGCCCGAGTTTTCCCATGGTTTCGGGGCAGAAGTATAGATGCTCCATATCGTTGGCGTAAACGTAGTCACAAAGTGTTTTAAGTCGGTTTAACGTGAGATTTACGGCACTTTCACGCGTGGCATTACCCTGCGCGGCAGGGTGGAAAACTATTCTTCTACCGCCCATTATATCAATAACCCTGGCGCTGTCCAAAAGATAGCGGAAAGAGTTTGCCGCCTTTTCTTCTTCGGTGGACGCAAAATTGATGAAATACGGCGCGTGAACGCTTATTTCCACGCCCGCGGCGGAAAACGCTTCGCCTATCAGCGCTGCCTTTTCATCGCCCATATTTACGCCCCTGCCGACTGAATATTCGTAACAGTCCAGCCCTCTGTTTTTTACCCAGGCGGCCGCCTGCTCGGTTTTTGAGTGGCCTTCGGCGGTAAAAGACGCGGAATTACCGCTCGGTCCGAATTTTATCATACGTTACCTCTCAAACTTTCTTCAAGTCGTCAAAAAGCTGTTCTTTTAACTCGTCTATACAGGAAAACGCGCGTATATCGCGCAAAAACGCGTCGAAATGCAAGGTAAGAGCGCGCCCGTAAAGATTGCCGACGTAACCTTTGAAATGCGTTTCGCACGTAACGTTGCCGAATCCGAACGTGGGGGCGGGCCCGTAATTGGTTATTCCCGCGTATTCTTTTCCGTCTATCGTCGAACGCGCGGCGTAAACCCCTTCTTTCAGCGTCGCTTTGTCGTCCGGCCACGATATATTCGCAGTGGGAAAACCTATAGCGGTACCGTCGTGCCGGCCTTCCTTAACTACGCCGCTTATAAAATAGGCGTAGCCGAGCATTGCGTTCGCCTTTTCTATATCGCCCGCGGAAAGCGCATTTTTCACGGATGAACTTGATATTTTTTCTCCGTTCAGTTCGATTTTTCCGATCTCGGAAAAGTACAGGTTACGCTCCGAGCAGAATCTTTTGAGGGAAGCGGCGTCGCCGCATCTGTCCTTGCCGAAGCGGAAATCGTAGCCGCAGAATATCCCCGCGATATTGAGTTTGCGCGAAATTTCAAGAAGAAAATCCTCAGCGGAAACGCTTTTGAAACTATCCGTGAAGTCAATTCTTAAAACGGAAGATACGCCGAGTTTTTCCGCCGCCGATATCCTTTCGGGATACGTTAAAATTACCCGCCCGAATCGCGCGTTATCACGTTCGTCAAAAGTCATCAGCATAACTTCCGACCCGTTTTTTTTCGCCGCCTCAACGGCTTTTTTTATGATCTGCGCGTGCCCGCGATGAAGACTTTCGTAACGTCCCGCGCAAAGCGTTACCGAACGGCCGTAACTTTCGCCGTAGTCGATTATTCTCATTCTCTGCAATACGCCTTCATTTTAAGTATTCCGTTTTGCACCGAACCGACTCCCCAAAAAACGCCTTCCGCGTAAACGCGGTACAACCCGTCGTCCACCGAAAACTTCTCGTACACACCGTTAAGCAGTTTTTCCGCGCGGATTCCGTCAAGTTCAATGCGGGGGAAGGAAAGCACCCCGTCCGCGGGAGTAACGTAACGGGCAACGTCGTCAGATGCGAGAAATTCGCCGAGCGAAACGGAATTTTCAATATTAAAAACGCCCGAAGCCGTTCTTTCAAGCGCCGTCATCGTGCCGAAAGTACCGAGCGAAGCGGCAATATCGCGGGCGAGCGAACGTATATACGTTCCGCCGCGGCAATCTATGCGGAAAGAAAACGTGCTCTCCCCGGTTCTACCGAGACACGTTATTCCTTCAACCACCACCTTTTTCGGCGGAAGGGTGAATTCAACGCCTGCCCGCGCGAGTTCGTATCCGCGCCGACCGTTTACGTTCTTTGCCGAAAAATTCGGCGGCACCTGCTCTATTTCTCCGCAAAAACGCCCTAAAACGCGCGTTATTTCATCTATCGACGGAATTCTGCCACCCGTTGCAACGGTTTTGCCGAGCCCATCTAGAGTATCGGTAAGCCTGCCGAATTCAAAGTTCGCGACGTACGTTTTACGCTTATCCAGAAGAAAATCAAACAGCCTTGAGGCCTTTCCAACGCCTACGGGCAGCACGCCGCTCGCCATAGGATCGAGCGTGCCCATGTGCCCGCATTTCTGCCCGAGTTTCTTTTTTATCTTGTTTACAACGTAGGTAGAACCCACGCCGCTTTCCTTGTTTACGTTTACGAAGCCTATCACAGATAATTACCGACCGTGAATACGATTTTATCGAGTACGTCTTCAAAATATCCGTTCAGCATACAGCCGCTTGCAAGAACGTGCCCGCCGCCGCCGAAGGTTTTGGCAACGTCGTTTACGTTCACCTTTCCCTTGGAACGGTAACTTATTTTGAAAGTTTTTTCGCCCGTTTCCATTATGCTTACGGCAACTTCAACGCCGTTGACGCTGAGCGGAAAATCTATAAAGCCCTCGGTCATATCCTGCGCGGCGCCCGTTGCGGCAAAATCCGCCGCGCGCACGGCGATTACGGCGAGTTTACCGCCGTGATACGTTTTCATGCCCGAGGTAACAATGGAAAAAAGCCGCGCCCTTTCAATGGGCTGGGCCTTGAACATACTGTAGTTTATGGCGTTGAGATCCGCCCCGTAAGACACGAGTTCGCTCGCCGCCGAAAGCGTTGCCGGCGTAACGTTTTTATGCGCGAAACAGCCCGTATCGGTAACCACGCCGAGAAGAAGACTGTTGGCTATGCCCGGCGTTATAGTTACGCCGAGTTCTTTAAGAACGATAAAAACGTTTTCGCAGCACGACGCGTTGCCTATAACGCAGTTGCGGCGCGCGTATTTGGTGTTTGAAATATGATGGTCAAGATTGAACGTGTTTTTAGTGGAAAAAAACAGCGGCGAAAGATTTGAGAACATCTGCTCCGTACTGCAATCAACCGCGATATGCGCCTCGAATTCTCCTTTATTCGCGTCGCGCAGGAATTCGCCCGCAAGCTTAAAATCCGAATACTTTTCCGGAATCTCCGCGGCGCAGATCGTTTCCGCCCTGATGCCAAGAGATTTAAGCCCCTCTTTAAGCGCCATGGCAGAGCCTATGGTGTCGCCGTCAGGACGGACGTGCGAAAATATCAAAGCGGACTTAAAGCCCGCTATTTCACGCGAAAAATCAGTTATCTTCATCTCGCTCACCATACGTCAGACCGCTGAGGATCTTATCTATTTTTTCGCCGTAAGCAGAGGAATTATCGGGCAGGAAGTGAAGTTCGGGCACCGTTCTTATGCGCATCATCGCTCCGAGTTCGCGCCGGATAAAACCGGCGGAGTTTTTTATAGCCTCAAACGTAGCGGCTTTTTTTTCGTCCGTTCCGGAAAAGACGCTTACGTAAACTTTGGCGTGTTTAAGGTCGTTTGCGACTTCCACGTCGGATACGCTGAACATTTCGGTAATATCGGCGTCCTTCACGCGCGTGGTCAGAATTTCGTAAATATTCCTACGAAATTCCCCGGCGAGGCGCTGTTCTCTTACTTTTTTCATTTACAATACTCCGTCAGTCCTTTATTTCCTCGGTAATATAGCACTCTATGAAGTCGCCTATCTTTATATCGTTGAAGTTCTCTATAGACATACCGCATTCGAAGCCCTGCGCAACTTCCTTCACGTCGTCCTTAAAGCGTTTGAGCTGAAGAACGTTACCTTCGCAGATAAGAATATCGTTGCGGTAAATACGCAGTTTGCCGCCGCTTCTGACGATTTTGCCCTCGGTTACGTAGCAGCCGGCAACCGTTCCCACGCCGGTGATATTGAAGGTGTTGCGCACTTCGGCTTTGCCCATATATACGTCCTGATACTTGGGCGCGAGCAAGCCTTTCATAGCTTTCTGAACGTCCTCTATCGCCTCGTAAATAATTTTATACAGTTTCACGTCGATATGGCGGCGCTCGGCAATGGCTTTGGCATTGGAATCCGGGCGGACGTTAAAACCTATTATTACGGAGTTCGAAGAATCCGCAAGCATAACGTCGGTTTCGCTTATCGCGCCGACCGCCGCGTGTATCACGTTTACCTTAACCTCGTCGTTGGAAAGTTTTATAAGCGACTGTTTGACCGCTTCGACCGAACCCTGAACGTCTGCCTTAACTATTATGTTGAGCGAAAGTTGTTTACCCTCGGCTATCTTATTGAACAGATCGTCAAGCGAAACTCTCTGCGTCTGGCGGATCATATCTTCGCGTTCTTTGTTCCTTCTCTCCTGCGCTACGAGTTTGGTGAGTTTTTCCTGTTCCACCGCGTAAATACTGTCGCCCGCGTTGGGAACTTCTTCGAGCCCGAGAATGGAAACCGCCATTGAGGGGCCTGCCGATTTTACCGTTCTGCCCTTATCGTCGATCATGGCGCGCACGCGGCCCACTACCGTGCCCGCAACGATATTGTCGCCCGTTTTGAGCGTTCCGTTCTGAATGAGAACGGTAGCCACCGGGCCTTTGCCCTTATCGAGCTGCGCTTCTATTATGGTGCCTTTCGCCATTCTGTCGGGATTGGCTTTGAGATCGCGCATTTCGGCGACGAGCTGTATCGTTTCCAAAAGTTCGGGAATGCCTTCGCCCGTCTTTGCGGAAACGGGGGCGAGGATAACGTCGCCACCCCAATCTTCAACGAGAATGTCGTGCTCGGTGAGTTGCTGGCGGATACGATCGATATTGGCGGTGGGTTTATCTATCTTGTTTGCCGCAACGATTATGGAAACGTTTGCGGCTTTCGCGTGATTTATCGCCTCTATGGTCTGCGGCATTATACCGTCGTCCGCGGCGATAACGATAATAGCTATATCGGTTACCTGCGCGCCCCTCGCGCGCATGGCGGTGAACGCCGCGTGACCGGGCGTATCGATAAACGTTATCTGGTTGCCTTTAAGGCTTACGGTATACGCGCCTATGTGCTGCGTTATTCCGCCGGCTTCGCCCGCCGTTACGTTGGAAGAACGTATCTTATCCAGCAGGGAAGTTTTGCCATGGTCAACGTGCCCCATAACGGTTACTACCGGCGGGCGGCGAACGAGTTTGCTTTCGTCGTCGGCGGCGTCTTCCGCAAGGGCGGAGAGAACGTCTTCCGCGGTCTTTTCGAGTTTGAGTTCGAGTTCCACCCCGATATCGGCGGAAATATAGGCTGCGGTATCGTAATCTATGGTGTCGTTTATGGTTTTGATTATACCCTCTTTGAATAATTTTTTGGTTATTTCAACCGCGGATACGCCTATCTTTTCGGAAAGCGTTTTAATCGGAATCATCTCCGACGTGATCACCGCTTTTTCTATTTTTACCGTTTGCGCGGACTGATCGGCTTTCTGTTTTTTGGTGCGGAGTTTGCGGTAACCCGTTTTATCCTCGTCAAAATCCGCCGCCGTTATCTGCGTTTTTATGAGCGCGCGTTTGTTTACGGCTTTCTTTTCTTCGTAGTTCTTCTCTGCCTTTTTCTTCTGCCCGAAGCCCTTGCCTTCTTTCTGCGGCATAGCGGGCGGGGCGAATCTGGAAGTTTCGCCGCTGACGAACGTTCTTACCTGTTTTTCGGCGGGTTTTTTACCCGGCGCGGCGCCGCCTCTCGGCGGATAGGATTTCTTTTCCCTTCTGTCGTCGGAAGGAATAAACTCCTTCTTGACTATCTTTTTGGGCGTATCTTCTGCCGCCGCGTTGGGATCGGCTTTTTTGACTATGAAGGAAGGAAGGACGCTTGCTTCCGCATTTTCGGCGGCCGGTTCCTTCTTGTCTTTTTTGGTTTTCTTATCTTTTTTATCCGCGCTTTCATTAAGCGGCGGAACGGGTTCTGCGGGCGCGGTCTCTTCGGCAGGCGCTTTTTCGGGCGCTTTTTTATCTTCCTTTTTCTTCGGGGAAGCCTTCGCCTTTTCGGGGGTTTCGTCCGAAACGGGCGCGGGTTCGGTAAAGTTTTCCGCCGCGCTGCCGGACGACGGTTCTTCGTCGGGCGCGGATTCGGCTGCTTTTGCCGCGGCGTAAGCTTCTTCGAGAGCGGCTGCCGCCCGCGCAGAATTCAATTCTTTGGCCTTTTCGTTCAGCCCGCGAATTATATCGGCTATATCTTTCTGCGACTTTCTCACCCCTTCGAGAAGGGCGCCTATTTCATCGTCGCCGGCAAGCAAACCGATCTTTTTTACGTTTTCAAATTGAATTTCCTTTTTTTCTGCCATGCTATTTCTTACAGCCTCCGGATTTTAATGTAAAATTTTCGTCTGAACTATCTATTATTGCCCGCGCCAGATTACCGTCGGTAACGGCAACGACCTTGCAGTTTTCCTTGCCCGCTATCTCTTCGGCGGGAATGCCCGTTTCCATAAGCGGGCAGGAAAATCTGGCCGCTAATTTTTCGGCTTCCTTTACCGTGTTTGCCGAAGCCGTTTTGCAAACTATAACGAGACGGGCGCTTTTCAGCGTGGCTACCGCGTTTACGCCCGCTTTGAGATTTCCCGACTTTCTCGCGAAGCCGAGATAACTCATCGCCTTACTTCTTTGCAAGGTACGCCTCCTCTATTCCGTCGTACACGGCGTCGTCCACCGGCGCGGAAAAAGCTTTATTGAGAAGTTTTGCCTTTCTCAGTTTTTTTACGCACGCTTCGCTGTTGCAGATATAAGCGCCCCTGCCGTTTTTTCTTCCCGTAAAATCAATAGTTATATCGCCTTCGGGCGATCTTACTACGCGCAACATTTCCGTTTTGGGCTTTTTCTCCCTGCACGCGGCGCACGTGCGGAGCGGTACGTTTTTCATATCGCGCTCTCCGTAAAAATTATTCTGCCGTTTCGGCGGGTTCTTCTTTCGCCAAAGCGAGTTCCAGCTCAAGTTCCGCCATCATTTTCGATTCGCTCTTTACGTCTATCTTCCAGCCGGTAAGGCGGGCCGCGAGGCGGGCGTTCTGTCCGTCCCTGCCGATGGCAAGCGAAAGTTTATCATCGGGCACTACCACGGTAGCGACTTTTTCGCCCTCCACGGCGGATACCCTTATTACCTTAGCCGGCGAAAGCGCGTTGGCGATAAATTCCAGCGGATCCTCGCTCCACACAATTATATCTATCTTTTCGCCGTTCAGTTCCTGAACTATAGCGTTTACGCGGGCGCCCTTGTTGCCTACGCAAGCCCCCACGGGATCCACGTTGGCGTCTTTGGTGCAGATCGCTATTTTAGTTCTCTGCCCCGCCTCGCGCGAGATGGCCTTTATTTCAACCACTCCCTGCCTGATTTCGGGAACTTCGTTTTCGAAAAGGCGCTGAACGAGCCCCGCCGCCGTTCTTGAAACCATTATCTGCGCGTTTCTGCCGTTGTTGCGCACGCGCTTTACGAATACTTTCAGTTTCTGGTTTATCTCGTATTTCTCTCCGGGCGTCTGGTCGGAAGGCAAAAGCACGCCTTCTATATCGCCCTTGCCTATTTCCACGAATACGGTTTTATCCTCTATCCTGCGGACGATACAGTTCATTATTTCGTTCTCTTTGTCGCTGAACTGGGTAATGGTATTATCGCGCTCGGTCTCGCGGAGTTTTTGCATTATTACCTGTTTCGCGGTTTGCGCGGCTATACGGCCGAAGTCCTTGGGAGAGATCTCTTCCCTGAGAACGTCGCCCGCCTTACAGCTCTTTTTGATCTCGCGCGCCTCTTCAACGGATATTTCCCTGTCTTTATCGGTTACTTCTTCCACGACGTTGCGGAGAGAGAATATCTGTATCCTCGTCTTTTCCGGATCGAGCTTCACTTCTATATCTCCCGCGATCCCGGAGTTGCGCTTATAGGCTATAACGAGCGCGTTTTTGAGCGCCTCGATAAATACTTCCTGACTTATGCCCTTTTCGTTTTCGAGATCTTCGAGCGCCAAAAAGAAATCCTTGTTTATCATTTCAGTTCTCCTTAAAGATGAGTTTTATTTAATCGAATTTGATCGCCAGATTTATTTTGGCGATCTTTGACTTTTCAAATTTCAACGCCGCTTCTTTTTCGGTTTCGAGCGTAACGGTGTTATCGTCGTAACCGGAAAGCACGCCTTCGAAAAACTTTACGCCCTTTACCGGTGCGAAAAGTTTTACTTCAACTTCCTGACCGAGCGCCCTTTCAAAATCCCGCGGGGTTTTCAGCGGACGATCAAGCCCGGGGCTGGATACGTTCAGCGTATACGCGGCGCCGTAGGTGGGATCGAGCTCGTCTATAGCGACGTCGAACGCGCGGTGAAATTTTTCAAGCGTGTCAAGATCTACGCCGTCCTCGGTGTCCACGAACACGGTGAGAGACGGCGAACTACCGGTTCTGAAAACCGCTTCTATAAACTCAACGCCCGTATCTTCCGCCACTTTTTCGGCAACGGCGTTTATCTCGGATATGGGTTTTACCTTCATTTTATCCCTCTACATAAGTTGAGAGCGGAACGTATAATTCCACTCTCACAATCACTCTGTCATCGTTGCTTAATATATAATAACATATAAACAAGGATTTGTAAAGCGTTTTTTCGAATTTATCCGAAATTCCGTACGCTCACACGGGGCGGGGAAGTTTTCCCGCCGTTCTCACGAGTTCTATAAACATCTGCGCGGTGGCGTAGGCATCCGCCCAAGCGCGGTGATGCAGAAATTTTATGCCGAAATGTTCGCACACGGTGTCAAGCTTATAATTGTTGAGTCCTTTTACCGTATCGCGGGCGAACTGAACGGTGTCTATCACCCCGTTATAGTAATAATACCCGTCCTCCGCGGAAAGCCGCTTAAGAAATTTACAGTCGAATTCCGCATTGTGCGCCACGAGCACGGCGCCTTCGAAAAATTTGTAAATATCGCCCGAAAACGCGGAAAAAGGCGGTTTATCCGCAACCATCGCGTCGGTTATGCCGGTGATTCCCACAATCTTTTCGGGTATCTTTACCTGCGGATTTATAAGCGTGCCGAATTTTTCCGTGATAACGCCGTCCGCTATTTTAACCGCGCCTATTTCCGTTACCATATCGGTTGCGGTTTCGGTGCCGGTGGTTTCAAGGTCGAAAACCACGAAGGTTTTTCCTTTAAGACATTCGGGCGCCGCCGCTTCGGGGGTAAAAATATCGTTTTGTTTATACTCGGTAACTTTTTCGGGAAAAACGTTGGTATATTCCGCCGGTGCCGGGCGCGAAGGCTTTCTTTCAGGCGTGAAATCCCGCGGGAAACGGCAGTAGTTTATCTTTTTTATAGTAAGGGAAAGACGGTCGCGGTAGGTATCCATAGAGCCCTGAACGAGTATGCCGTCGCCCTCTTTCAGCTTTCTTATTTTGTCCTCTGTGGTCTTTTTGTTGAAGTATTTTCCCGTGATCGTGCCCGTGCGGTCGGTGAATTCTATGAGATAAAAGGGCTTTCCCGTGACGGTGGCTCTTTCCCTTACCGAAATTATCTCGCCGCACAGATAAACGGAATCCATCTCTCCCCGAATATCGTCTATATACACGGCGCGGTCGGTTCCTATAAGACCGTCGAGCGGAAGAATCTCGTCCACCTTGATGGATCTGTACGTCACGTAATCGATCTGTACGGGTTTTTCTTTAAGAACGGAAAAATCGGTTTCGGTATCTTTTAGTATTATTTCACCGCGGAAATCGTCACAGAACGAACGGGAAAGATAGTTTTCCGTTTCCCTTAAAGCGCCGCGGTTTTCGAACTGTACCGCCATATCCCTGTCCACCGCGAGCGAAAACTTTATCGGCAATCGTGAAAAGCCGCCGTTTTCCTGCGATAAAGGCGGTATTTCAACTTTTATATCATCTGCCGAAACCGAGTGAGCAACCGCTTTGCAGTTCTCTTTTACGTATGAATATATCTCGCGGGAAATAAGTTCAGCATCGCTTTTTATCTTTTTTATTTCAAGCATTATCCGCCTGAAGGATTCGGGCAGTTCGCGGTTCAGAACGTCGAGCACGGCGGCGCGCAGATCCTCGGAAACGGCGTTATCGCATATCATTATTACGCGCACGTCGCGCGTTTGGGTATATATTTCCACCCTGTTGAACCTGGCGCGGGTAAGGCAATCGTCAAGCGAACGGATTCTGAAAAGCAGTTTGTTCAAATTTTCGTCAGCCATAGTTCCACTTCCTTCATAAGTTCCGGTTCGGCGTTTTCGATAGAGACCGTACGAACGGGTTCGCCGCCGCGGAATATAACGCATTTATCTTTACCGCCGGCGATCCCCACGTCGGCCTCTTTGCCCTCGCCGATACCGTTCACCACGCAGCCCATAACTGCTATTTTTATCGGTTTACGCACGTTTTCGGTGGCTTTTCTTATTTTTTCGGAAAGGCCGAAAACGTCGTACTCGCATCTGCCGCACGTAGGACAGGATATAACTTCGGCAAAGTTTTTATCGAGCCCCACGGCCCTTAAAATATTTAAGGCGGCGCGCACTTCTTCCGCGGGCGGAGCCGTTAGGGAAACGCGTACCGTATCGCCTATACCTTTAAGAAGCAGGCTTCCCACGCCTATAGCGCCCTTTATAACGCCGTATTCGGCGGCGCCCGCTTCGGTAACGCCTATATGCAGGGGATAATCGCACCTTTCGCTTAAAATTTCATACGCCTTTACGGTGGTGGGAACGTCGCTTGCCTTTGCGGAAAGAACGATATTTTCCACCCCGAACTTTTCAAACCGGGTTGCCGAAAACAGGGCGCTTTCGGCAAGCGCCTCGGCGCTTCTGCCGTATTTTGCGAGAAATTCTTTTTCTATACTGCCCGAATTCGAGCCCACTCTAACCGGTATTCCGTAATACTTCAAACGTTCGGAAACCGCCTTTATCTCACGTTTTCCGCCTATATTGCCGGGATTTATCCTTATTTTGGCGGCGCCGTTTTCAATGCTTTTCAATGCAAGGCGATAATCGAAATGTATATCGGCAACTATAGGCGCAGTAACCGATTGCGAAAGTGTTTTCAACGCTTCGGCGTCGGAATCGTCCCTCACGGCAACGCGGACTATATCCGCGCCCGCCGAAACGCACCCGTTCAACTCGGCGGCGCATTCGTCAACGCGTTCGGTTTTTACGGTGGCCATGGTCTGCACGGTTATTCTGTTTTTTCCGCCGACGGGCACTCCGCCGACGTATACGGTTTTAGACATATCGGGAAATTAAATACAGTATAACCGAATTCGTTTTATTTGTCAACCGCTTGTAATAATGCGGCGAATATGCTATAATTGAACAAGCATAAGGAGTTTACGATGAAAACTAAAAAGTGGTTTTTATACGCCACGGAATTTTTTTCCGGAATGTCGGTAATGGCGGTGGAACTGGGCGCAAGCAGACTTCTTGCCCCGTATTTTTCCTCTTCCCAGATAGTGTGGACGATAATCATCGGTACCATTATGATAGCGATGGCGCTGGGTAATATCTGGGGCGGCAGACTTGCGGATAAAAAGCCCGATCCCGCGCACGTTTACGGCAGAATACTTTTTGCGGGAATATGGATTGCGCTTATACCCGTGGCGGGCAAATATATAATTGCGGGAATATCGCTTTTTCTCGCGCTTTTCGTAAAAGCGGGGTTTCTCGTTTGGGCGTCCTTACTTTCCTGCCTAATACTTTTCGTTTTCCCGCTTATGCTTTTGGGTTCGGTATCGCCGGCGCTGGTAAAGTTCGCCATGTCCTCACCCGATAAAAGCGGAACGACCGTGGGCGAGTTAAACGCGCTGAACACCGTAGGCTCGATTATCGGTACTTTCACCCCCACTTTCGTAACCATTCCCACGGTGGGAACGTCCGTAAGTTTTTTCATTTTCGCCGCTATCCTTATTATAATAGCCGCCGTTTACTTCTTCGTATTACGCGAAAAGATGAAAAGATCGGATATAATAAAAACTTCGGTATGCCTCGTTCTGGCGGCGGCGTGCGGCTTCGGTTCTACGTTCGGTTCGTTCGCGTTCTGGCAGAATGACCTTGTGTACGAGGGAGAATCCGTTTATAACTACCTTCAGATATACGACGACAGCTCCGCCCGTTATTTTTCGACCAACGTTCTGTTCGGCGTGCAGTCCATGCAGATGAAAGACGGCAGCCTTACGGGCAGTTATTACGATTACGACCTTGCCGCCCCGCTTATGGCGGGTGTTGCCGAAACGGAAAACAAGGAGGATTTCGATATACTGATCCTCGGCCTCGCAACGGGAACTTTCGCCACGCAATGCCTTAAATATTACGGTAACGTAAATATAGAAGGCGTTGAGATAGACGGCAAAATAGCAAAACTGGCAAAGGAATATTTTAACCTTCCGGACGCGGTGAAAGTAACCGTTTCCGACGGACGGGCGTATATTTTTTCGGGCGAGGGCAAAAACAAAAAATACGACGTTATTTTGGTGGACGCCTATCAGGATATAACCATACCCTTTCAGATGTCGTCAAAAGAATTTTTTACACTCGTTTCCGAAAGGCTTAAAGATAACGGCGTTATGGCGCTTAATATGAATATGTTCTCGGACGACGTTAATTCCATAAACGCCTATCTTGCGGATACCGTTGCCGCGGTTTTTCCGGAAGTTTATTACGCCCGTATAGAAGATAACCGCGAACTGTTCGCTTCGAACAACGCCGATATGCTGACGAAATTTGAAAACGGACTCGGCAGCGTTCCCTTTGAACTTAACAAAACGCTTTCCGCCGCCTTGTTAAAAATGAAAACCAACGGAAAACACAAAGGCGGCAACCTTATTCTTACCGACGAAAAAGCGCCCGTGGAACTTCTGGGCATACGGCTTGTGGATAAAATGATCTCCGACGAACTTTCCTACTACCGCGAAATATATAAGGAAAAGGGCTTCAAGGGCCTTTGGGACAGCCTGATGTAAACTTCCGCAAAAAAAAACAGTAAAAATTAAATCGGAAAAAATTTGTCGAATTATGTAAAAATCGGTATTTTTTACAAAATTCGACTTTTTTTGATGAATTTTGTAAAATAATTTCGCCATATTTTTCAAAAATAAAATAAAATTTGTTGATATTTTTACAAAATTGTATTATAATTTTTATAAAATTTCAAAAATCATTCATCAAGGAGTAACGTAAATGAAATTCAACGTAGCGCTTTTTATTGAAGACGGCATCGAACTTTCCGAACGCATCAACAGTACGGAATTATTTAAGGTTGTGGCCGCCACGGGCAACGGGCACGAGGCTTTGAAACTTGCGGAAGAATTAAACCCGGATTTCATCGTCACCGACCTTGTGCTTAAAGGCATGGACGGACTTACGCTTATAGAGCGGCTGAAAGGCGTAAATTCAAAAATAATAGTTTATTCGTCTTTCGACAGTGCGGAGATCATCGATTCGGCAAAGCGTAAAGGGGCGGCGCTTTACCTTGTGAAGCCGCTTGAACCCGAAATAATAATAAGACGCATGAAGGACCTTATGGAAACGGAAAGTCGTGAAGCGCCTACGGCGGACGGGAACCGCAACGATACCGAAAACTTTTCCGCAGAGGACGGCGCGGCCGAACTACGCATAAGCAACGTGTTTTTATCCGCGGGTATCCCGCCGCACATCAAAGGCTACGGGTTTTTGCGTACGGGCGTAAAACTTGCAATGAAAAATCCCGCGATACTCGGCAATATAACGAAAGAACTTTACCCCGAAATCGCCTGCGGGTACGGTACCACTCCGTCCAAAGTAGAACGCGCCATACGCCACGCGATAGAAGTGGCCTGGAACAGGGGCAGGATACAGAACCTTAATAATATATTCGGCGTAAACTTTTATTCCAACGGGGATAAACCCACCAACGGAGAGTTTATAGCGCTGGTAGCCGACAGACTTATACAGGAAAAACGGATGGGAAAACTGTAAGCGGCGCAGAAATATCATTTCGGAGAATTGCCGATTTTACCCGAATTAAAAATTTCAGTTAAAAAAGGACCTGAATTTCAGGTCCTTTCAATATGCAAAAGATTCGTTTATTCGTTATCGGTTTCAGTAACGGGTTCCTTCGGTTTAATAAACAGAAGAACGATTATGCCGATAAGGGAAAGAACGGCTATTCCGAGGAATAAAAGCGACTTCCAGTTGTTCTGGAACCATACGGAAACGGTATCCAGCTCAACCCTCTTTACCTCGCTTCTTACCGAGATGACCGCGGTGTTATCGTAAGCGGTAAGCGCCTCGCTATCGGAAACGGCGCACACCACCACGTAAGATCCCGTTTGCGCGGGCGTAAACGAGAGCAAATCGTCGTTCCAGTTGAGGGTATTGAAATCGTCGTCAGACCAGCCGATCGCGCTCTTCGCGTCGCCGAAAGCCTCTTCCGTGCCTATGTCATACCAGCCCGCTTCGGCGGCGGCTTCTCTCCAGCCGTCGTTACCGGAAGTTACGGGGAAACTGTCCACGTCGCCCTTGTTATACCACAAACTGTACTGCGTGGAAACGTCGTTACCCTTAGTGGTGAAAGAAATGACTTTGGTATAGGAAGTTCCCACGTAGCCGGCAACCTGGTAACTGTCTCTCT
>JAGCZN010000048.1 GCA_017959995.1 Clostridia bacterium | reverse complement strand
TTTCTGACCTACTACGTCCCTCGATATCTGTTCGAATATGTGTTCACATTGTTTACTGAATTCCAAAATGTCTTTTTCCGTTGCCATATCTCTTTTTCCTTTTTTATTTTTTTTCGCTTATTCCGCTATATTTCTGTAATAATCGTCTATATAGTCTTTTACGTCCTGATTGGTGGAACCGTCCTGCGAGAGATTATCCACGGCGTCGCCGTAAAATGATTGGAAGATATCTCCGCCGTAATAGGTTTCTCCGTTGAATACCTGGTTCGCGGGATCGTATTTTCCGCCGCCCGTCGGAAAAGGTTGCGAGGGTTGGTCGCTCGGCTGATCGTTGTCGCCCGGATCGCCGGGTTGGTCGCTCGGCTGATCGCCTTCGTTGGGATCGCCTTCGCCTTCACCTTCTTCGGCTTCCTGAAAATACGCGATTATCTCCATATTGTCCCGCACGTTGATATCCGTTCTGTACGGATCTTCAACGCCGTCTGACCAGTAAACGAAAATCCAACCGTCGTCGGCAACCGCCAGAATGGGCGTCGCATCCTTTCCTTCTTCAACTATCTGAACTTCGTCTCCCTCGAACATTCCGCCGCCTTCGGGAACGTAAGACACTTCGAAAAATCTCTTGTTTCTCTGTTCCTCTATATCCCTTATTATTTCACCGCCCGAAGGAATAACGCCCGTTGCGCTCAACGCGGATAAAACCGTCATACCCGAACTTAACACCAATATCACCGACAGTGCGATTACCACCGCGATAGAAACGGTTATTTTAAGAAGCGACGCGTTGAATTTACTTACCGCAGCGACGGCGTCTTTCCTTTGATGTTCGTAGATGTAATCGGTTTCGCCCTGAAACTCGTTCATCGTTATCATTCTCTCTTCACGCCCCACAGCGTCTACACGCCTTGCAACGGACTTATCGTCGGGACGGAACTTAAAAAAATAGAACCACAGCGACGAAACCGCCGAAAAGACCGCAAGAACTATGAAAGACAACCAAAAAGCCTTAACCCCGACCATCCAGAAAACGGTAGCCGAAACAAGCATCGCGGAAAAGCCTATAAGCAAACCTATAAGCAGGGATTTTATCACGGCTTCTTTCGTAAGCCGCGCCCGGTGCTTTTTTAATAATTCTGTTATATTCATTTCGCCACCTCCGTATAAAAATTCAAAGACGCAGACTTCTCTTTATAAAAATCCATTATTATTTTATTATATATTATATCATCTAAAATGAATAAAGTAAATCATTTTTCCATAAAAAAAGCAAAAAAAACCGCTCGGGGGAAAAGAAAATTTTTCCATTCCGCCGAGCGTGAATTTTACTTTGGTTCGCCAAGCGTTTTTGACGAATTTATAATGCGCGGGTTAATTTTTTATTCGTTTTACGATCGAACGATCAACCCTTGTAGCCGTAAACCACCTGAGCGCGTACGCCGTTAAGATACCATTCGGACATAAGCGGCGCAAAGCCTTCGGTCCCTACGAAGTAGATAGTTTGTTCCTCAGTCCAGCCGTAGAACGGGGTGTAAGTCTGAGCGTTGCCTACGGAAGAAGCAAGTCCGCCGCCTACCGTAATGATCGTTACGGATTCGGGGATTATTATCTGAAGAATGCCCGTATCGTTGAGGAACGCGGTGTTGCCTATCTGTTCAACGCCTTGTTCTATAATTACTTCGGTAAGATTGGGGCATTCAGCAAACATGAATATCGGAATTTCCTTTAGCGAACCGGGTATTCTCGCTTTTTCCACGCCGGTATTCCAGAAGGCGCCTGCTTCGGCGGTGGTGAGCGTTTCGGGTAGGATCGTCTCCTTGAGGGCGGTACAACCGTAAAACGCGCGGTTACCTATACTCAAAAGACCTTCGTTGAACGCAACGGTAGTGAGCGAAGTGCAGTTTCTGAACGCGTAGTTACCTATCTTGGTGAAGCCCGCGGGAAGAACGACTTCGGTTATTCCGGTATTTCCGTCGAACGCGTAAGCCGCTATTTCGGTTGCGTAGGAAGGAAGTTCCACTTTCCCTGTGACCGAAGCGGGTACAACGCTTAAAACGCCGTCTTTATAGATTATTCCGTTATCGTCTACCGTGAAGTACGGGTTGGCGGATGAAATCCGAATATCGGTAAGGTTATTTGCCCCCCTGAACGCGGTTGCGGAGATGGAATTCACTCTGTCGTGAATCACTACGCCCGTTATGGCGGTATTGGCGAAGATATCGTCGGGAAGAACGGTTATATCGCTCGGAATAACCACTACTCCGCCGTAGCTCGTACAACCGCTGAACGCTCCGCTGAATATCGCCTGACCGTTATAGGTTCCGCTGGTCTGCGCGACGAGAGTATCGGGCAACGGCAGGTTGACAAGGCTTACGCAGTCCTTGAACGCCTGGGTGTATATCACGCGGAGCGACGCGGGCAACGCGTTGTAAACCACTTCTCCCGTATCCTTTACTATATAATTGACGTTTTCAAGCGCCGAGCAACCTACGAAGAGATAGTAATTTATGGTTTCGAGATCGTCGTAGAAGTAAACGTCTTTAAGTTTGCGGCAGTAGTTGAACATATACTGGTAGCCTGCGCCCGTGGGAATGGTTATGAAAGTAAGGCCGGTGTTATAGAACACGCCCATACCCATCGTACCGGCAACGGGAACTACGTTGTTGCGCGTAACGTCGCCGTCTACCCAGGTGATGGTATCGAGATTTACGCAGTTTGCGAACGTGTAGTAACGGAGTTCTACCACTTCGCCGAGGAAGTGAACTTCTTTCAGGTTGACGCAGCCGTTGAATACGCCGCTGTTGGTAGACGTCTGGTTGGTGGCGGTGGTGCCTACCTTGATTCCGTCCGGCAGGGTAACGGCGGTGAGGCCGGTGTTGAAGAAGGCCTTATCGCTTATGAGGGTAACCGTTTCGGGAATGGTCACGTCGGACAGCGACACGCAGTCCTTGAAGTAGGAAACGCCTATGGTGAGCACTCTGCCCCACGTTACGCTTTCAAGATCTTTACAACCTTCGAAAACGCTCTCTTTTGTGAGATTCGTGAGGGTATCGGGAAGATCTATCGCGGTGAGGCCGGCGTTCTTGAACGCATTTGTACCGAGGTCGTTTACCTGATTGCCGAGCGTTACGGAAGTGAGCGACGTACAGTTGAGGAACGCCTCTTCGCTGACGGCTTTGAGAGAATTCGGAAGAACTACGTTATCGAGATTCGCGCAGTTTGCGAACACGCCTTTGCCGATAGTGTTGAGAAGGCTTGTTCCCGCAAACGTTACCGAAGCGAGGCCGGAACAATCCTTGAACGCGTCTTCATCGATCTTGGTAACGGTGGCCGGTATGGTAACCGAAGTTATTTCGGAATGGCCGGCGAATGCGCTCTTGCCTATTTCGGTGATGCCTTCGGGTATCACAACTTCAGCGTCGAGCGTGCCGTACGCAAACCTTATTGCGGTAACGCCCTGAGCGGTCTTATTGTAAACTATGGTAGAAGTATCGTTCTCGTCAAATTTAAGACTGAAATTCTGGTGATCTTCCGGAACGATAATTTCTTCTATGCCGTTGCAGCCTGCAAATACGCCGCCTATATCGGTAAGAGCGGATGAAATTTCAACTTCTCTTAAGTTTTCGCAGCCTTCGAACACCTTCAGCCCTACGCCGTAAGTGGCGGCGGTCGTTTCGGGGAATTCGAACGAGGCGATACCCGTGTAGGCAAACACGTAGTTACAGAAAGGATAGAACACTCTGGTGATCGCCAATTTGCCCGATCCCGACTTTTCGGTTACGTTTTGCAGATTGGTTTTTCCCTCGCCGTTTACGGCAAAGTTCACGGCGGTGAGTCCGCCGTTATGAGAGAACGCCTGCTGCCTTATATTTTTGATGCCCGCGGGTATAGTAATCTCGCCTTGGATGTTACTGCTGAAAAACGTCCACTCGTTTATTATTTCAAGCGCGCTGTCCGCAGGAATGTTCACCTCGGAAAGATTGAGCGTACCCTTGAATACGCACACGCCGAGATAGTTGAGCGAAGCGGGCAGATCAACGGATTCGATATTAGTGAACTGGAACGCGTAAGAATCAATGGTTTCCAAAGCGCACGCTCCGTTTTCGGTAGCGAACGTTACCGATTTGAGTCCCGATACGATATTCTCCACACGGTCTCCGAGATCTTCGGAATCTGCCGTGGGCGTAAGGAGTATTCCACCGAGCGAATCGCCCGTGGAGTGGTACTCCGTGGTGTCGATACCCTGGAACGCATACATGTGTATGGTTTTTACCGTAGCGGGTATGGTAACGCTTTCAAGGCCTATAGCGTAATCGGTCTTTCCGTTTGCGACGGCGTCGTTGTATATCTGCACCGCATCCTGTACCGTAGCGAATGCGTAGCGGCCGATATCGGTGGTTCCGTAAGGAAGATCGATATGTTTTAAGTTGATACAGCCGGAGAACGTGCCTTCACCCGAAAGGTTTGCGCCTATGGTGGTGGTAATGCCCGTTCTGGGAGTTCCCGAAGTTGTTACCGTACCTATTATCAGGCTTTCGTCTTCACCCGTTCTGGTTCCGCTGAATATAACTGAAGAGAGCGCCGTGCAGTTTCTGAAAGCGCCGTTGTGTATTACGTTTACCGATTCGGGAACGGTTACCGTGGTTATGGACGAGCAGTAAGCGAAGGTGTCCTTCGGAATTTCTTTGAAGCCCGTGGAAAGTTCAACGGAGTTCAGCCTGAGACAACCGTAAAATACTTTCTGGCCGACGGTCATTTCCGACGTGGTTGTGAATTTAACGGAAGTTACGCCGTAGTTCTCGGCAAACGCTTCGCCCCATACTTTTACTACCGTATCCGGCACGGTTATATCGCCGGCCGTGGCCTTGGGCGCGATAACGAGTTCGGTGGGAACGCCGTTCTCTTTAAGATAAAGTATGCCGTGTTCATCGGTGGCGAAAGAAGTGTTTCCGTCCGCTATTATTATTTCGGAAAGGTTTGCACAGCCCGTAAATACCGCCATTGAAGTAAGCGCGCCGCTGTTGTTGTACTCGCCGAGTTTAACGAGCGAAGCGGGAAGCGTTATCGAACGGAGTTTTGACCAGGCAAACGCCGAATCCTTTATTTCGGTAACGGTTTCCGGGAATACGATATTCTGCAACCCCGAATGGCTGAACGCCATTTCGCCTACGACGAGGTCTGCCGCTCTGCCCGCTTCGAATTCCACTTCCGTGAGATTGGAGCAATAAGAGAAGGCTTCGCTGCCTATATAGGCGAGTTCTTTGTTTATGATAACTTTTGTAAGATTGGTTCTGTTGCGGAACACGTTGGCGCCGATCGAAAGAACGGTTTCAGGTATCGCATACTCGGAAGGACCGCCGAGAGGATAATACAGAATTGCCGTTTTGTTTCCGTTGTAAACCACCGAATTTTCCAAAGTGTAGTTGGGATTTTCGGAATCGATCTCAACGGTTACGATATTCGAACCGAAAACGCCGCTTATTTCAACTTCGGGAAGGTCTTTACCGATAGAAAGCGAGGTTACCACGGTTGCGGGGAACGCGCCGTTTTCCAGATTGACGTTCGCGCCGCAATTTACCGTTACCGTTTTTAGTTCACGGCATTCCGCAAACGCATTCGCCTTTAGTTCGGCAAGGTTTCCGGGAAGAGTAACCTCTTCAAGTCTGTAAAGGTTGTTGAATGCGTCCGCCCCTATGGTAAGGCCCACGTCGCCCGCTTTGCCTTCAAATATCAGCGAAGCTATATAATAACCGTTTTCGAAAGCCGAATCGTTGATCGTTTCTACGTAAGCGGGGATCACAAGCGTTGCGATCTTCGAACAACCCGCAAATGCATTAGCGCCTATTTCGGTGATGCCCGCGGGAATGGTGAACACTCCCGTATCGGCAGCCAGCCCCTTGGGCGCGTAAACGGCGGTGGTGCCTTCGCAAAGCACGCCGTCTTTACTCGTGTATTTTCCGCCGTCGTCAATAACTATGTAAGACAGTTTTGCGCATCCGTCAAACACGTCGTTCGGGAAGGAAGCGAGTCTTTGGGGAAGTTTTACGCTTACGAGAGAAGAACAACTGCTGAAAGCCTTGCTGCCGAGAACGAGGGGTTCTTCGTCGTTACCGGGCAGGAATTCTATCCTTTCAAGTTTCCCGCACGAAGCAAACGCGGTGCTTTCGATACTCACTACCGACGACGGAATGTAAAGCTCGCTTATCTTGGACGATTTGAACAGTCCGATAGGTACGGATTTTACGTACGAGGGGATCGTATAAGCCCCGTCTTTCGCCGTGGGGAAATATTTGACTTCTACGCCGTATTGATATTCGTTGTCGTAGAACAGAACGCCGTCTTCGGAAGTGTATTTTCCGATTTCGAGACTCTGCACGAGAGCGTCGTCGGGATATTCTGCTTTTGCGTCGTAAATATTAACCGCTATCAATCTCGGACAGTTGAGGAACGCCGTACCGACTTCCACGTTCACAACGGTATCGGGAATGTTTACCGTTACGAGTTTGCCCGCGCCCATAAACGCGTTGCCTTCTACCGTGGTTACGGGCTTGCCGTTGTACACGGCCGGAACTTTAACTGAAGTTGCGTTAAAAATTCCTTCGGTACCGGATATGGAATATGCCGTGCCGTTGTTTATGAGATTATATCTGAACATCTCTACCCACGATGCTACCAGCGTTCTGCCCTGTATTTCTCTCCATACGTCAACGCTGGCGCCTTCGTCGTCCGTGTATTTCGTTCCTCTGCCGTTAGCTTCGGTGTACCAGCCTGTAAACGCCTTCGTTCCGTCGCTGCTTTCGGGTACGGGCAGCGTGAACGACTGCAGATACGTAGCCGTGGTTTCGCCCGGTTCAACGGTGAAATACCCCCCGTTGTCAAGTTCAAGCGTTATTTCAAATTGTTTCGGAACGTATCCCGCGTAAAGCAGAAGATCGCCCGTCAGTTCGAATACGTCGCTGTCGTATTTCTTGCCGCCGCCGGCAGCGCCGCCCGGCGTCAAGTACCACGCGCCGAATTCATAGCCCGCTTTTTTCGTTCCGGGCAGATCCATTTCGTCTCCGACAGCCTTGAATTCGTCCGCCAATGCCGCGCCGCCCATCACGTCGTACGATACTCTGTATACGTACGTGCTTACGTTCACCCATTCGGTGTACGAATCCTTTCCGTAGCTGTGGCGCACCGACACCGTGTAGCTGCCCGACTGCGTGAACGGTATCGCGTATTCGTTGC
>JAGCZN010000047.1 GCA_017959995.1 Clostridia bacterium | reverse complement strand
AGACAAGGAGGTTCGCGCCGGATACGTAGGCGCGCAGACCGCCTGACGGAAAAACCGCCTTTTTCCCGCATTATCGGCGGTTTGAAAGGAATACTTGAAATTTTCCGATTTGTTTGCATACCTTTCGGGATACAGTTCGTGCGGAATAATCGTTGCAGTGGCGGCGCTTGCGGTAACGCTTGTTCTGAAAAAAACTCTGCTTAAAAAAAAGCTGAAAAAACTATGCCTTGTAATGCCGTTTATCGTGGGAATAGTATTTTTTCTTCTGTGGTCCGCATTTACCGCGCCCGAAAAAAATTTCGGCGAAGCGATAAAAAACGGCACCTCCGCCGGCGGTGCGGCAACGGTGATATACGCGATAATCACGGGTTTTATGAAAGATCCTTCCGATTACGAAGAAGTTCCTCTCGACAGTCTGATAATCGAAGGACTGCTCGCCGGGTACGTTCCCGACGACGCCCTTAAACCCGCCGCGGAAAAACTTGCCGCGGTTTTGCGTGAAAACCTGCCGCCCGAGGCGGAGCGTGAAAAACTTACCGCCGTGCTTGCCGAAGTTTGCCCCCGCATTACGAAAGCCGAGGCGGAATTTATAGTTAAAATCATTCTCAACGTACTTTCCGCCGCGGGCTGAAAAACTTTCACGAACTGAAAAACCTTGACCGCCGCCGCCCGAAAAAGGCGGCGGCGGACGAAAAAACCGTAAAGGGAATATTTATGAATTACGGAGAATTTTTTGAAACGCGGCTTTGCCGTTGCGTAAAACTTAAAACCACGCTTGCTTACACGGTTTTGCGGGGACGCCAAAGATAACGCCGCCGCTTTTCAAGCGCTATAACCGCCTTAAATCAGGCAATTAGCCCCCTTTTTCTCACGTTATCCGTAATTTGACTTGCTTTCAAAGTTTCGGGCGGCGCCGCATACGCGGCGCCGCCCTAATATTAAAGTTTTTTTTGTTGCGAACGTTTTTTCTTTATATAAACGCGCCTATCAGCACGGCGATCTCGCCCACGGTTACGGCGGTGAAATAAAGCGCGGCGATAACCGCAAACTTTTCACGCAGTTTGCCCTTCCCGCGGAAGACTACGGCAAGCCCCACGCCGGCGTTCGCTATACGCCCCGCCGTAAGCCCGCCGAAAGTAAGTCCGCCGCCCGTAAAGGTTTGCGCTATCACAACGGAAGGCGCGCAGTTTGGTATAAGCCCCACAAGCCCCGCCACGAACGGTTGCAGATAAGCGGTGCCCGATATAAACTTTTCAAAATTCCCCTCTCCCACAAGATATATTATAATGCCGAAAACAACGTTTACCGCCAACACGAACGCCGCGGTTTTAAGCGTGTGTAAAAGCGGATGAACGAAATATTCGTGCCACTTGCTTTCGTTTTCGCCGTGGTGATGGCAATGCCCGTACTCTGCGGCGCCGTCCGAAGGCGTTTCTTCGCCTGGCTGCGGTTTAATAAAAGCGCCCGCCGCGTATCCCGCTATTACCGCCGCTATTATTTTTACCGCGGTTAGAAGCAGAAACTCTTTCCACTTGCCGCCGGTAAGCAGAACCACTACCCCCTCGTCAGACGTGGATACGAATATGGCAAGCAGCGTTCCCGCCGTTATGCACCTTTCGTGGAACAGCTTTGCGCCCATAACCGAAAAACCGCATTGCGGCACTACCCCCGTTACCGAACCTATGAGCGGCGCGAATTTGCCGCCCAGCGCATTTTTCAGTTTCGCTTCGGTTACCCTGCTTTCAAAAAAGGCTATCAGTATGAATACCGCGAATATAAAAGGAAAAACCTTTAACGTATCGATAAGCGCGTCGAGAAGCGCTTCGAGAAATTCAATCATAAAAACTCCGTTTTTGCGTGATATAGGCCGCTTTTAACTCTGCCTGCATTCAGAGCACAGCCCCTTTATAACCGTTTCTTCACGGTTTACTTCAAAGCCCTCTCCTTCCATAACGGCTTCAACAAGCCCGTCCGCTTCCTTGATGCTTAAGTGATAATTCCTTACGCATTTCATACAGGAAAGATGAATTCGGTTTTTGCATTTTTCATAACCGATATACTGGTAGTAGGCGGAACGGTCTCCGCTTTTCGCGGTGCGGCGCACGGCCCCTTCTTCTTCAAGGGCGGCAAGGTTTCTGTACACGGCGCTCACGCTTATATTTTCGCCCGCGATATCTTCCGCTATTCGCGCGGCGGAAAGGGCGAAATCGTGGTGCTTTTCAAGATATTCCAAAAGTATTTTCCTTTGATTCGTACTGTATTTGTTCATTTTGACCTTCAATTTGCAATTCATTCGCAAATTATTATAGCAAAACGCCCTGAGCGTGTCAACGGAAATATCGTTGAATTTGCGAAATTCTTGCAAATTTTTATTTTCCGCAAAAAAAACAGGCCGCTTTCGGGCAGCCTGCTTTTATATAGAGTTTATTACTGTTTATTTTTTACGGCTTCTTCTTCGGCCTTGGCTTCTTCCGCAACGGAAGTTGCTTTTTCCGCGGCGGCATCCGCGGCCGCTTTAGCCTCGTTAAGATGCGCTTCCGCCGCTTCTACGGCCTTGTTCGCCTCGTCGGAAGGATGCTTAACGGCCTCTTTCTTCGCAAGGTCAAGCGCTTTCTGCGCGGCCTTTACTTCGGCGTCGGCAGCCTTCTTCGCGTCGGCGGCGTCACGGGCTTTCTTACGGGCGTTTTCCACTTCGGGAACGTAAGCCTTCTGCCCTTCGCCTTCGAGAAGGGTAAATTCGGTTTCCTTATCGAACAGGTGCGTGTGCATTATGTCAATAGCTATTTCAACCTTCTGGTCGCGATCGGTAGTAGAGCGGGAATCGACCTTGGCTACGAGCTGTGTAGCGCCGTCGACCAGGCTCTTGATCTCGTCGGGATTCTCCTCTTCCTTCTTATCGAACACGCAGTAAAGAAGGGTTTCGGCGCCGAGTTTTTCAACCACGTCCACCTTTACGTTTATAACGGTATCGCGGGAGTTGGCTATATAGGCGGCTTCGTCGTGGAAATCTTCCGGGCGAACGCCGAACACAACGGGTTTGCCGGTGTTCAGGTAATCTTTAAGGTTTATTATCTTCGCTACCTTGCCCTTGGGAACTTTTATCTTGTTGCCTTCGAACTCGATATAAACTTCGTTTTCGGTGCCAGTGATAACGGCGTCGAAAAAGTTCATCTGCGGGGTGCCTATGAAGCCGGCAACGAAAAGGTTTGCGGGGTAATCGTAAAGGTTCTGCGGAGCGTCAACCTGCTGAATGTATCCGTCCTTCATAACTACTATGCGGGTACCCATGGTCATAGCCTCAACCTGGTCGTGCGTAACGTATATGAACGTTGTGGCAAGGCGGTGGTGAAGTTTGGTTATTTCCGTTCTCATCTGGGCGCGGAGTTTCGCGTCAAGATTGGACAGAGGTTCGTCAAGAAGGAATACCTTCGGTTCGCGGACGATCGCGCGGCCGAGCGCGACGCGCTGTCTCTGACCGCCGGACAACGCCTTGGGTTTTCTGGTAAGATACTGTTCGAGGCCGAGGATCCTCGCGGCTTCCTTAACCCTCTCGTCTATCTGCGCTTTGGGCATCTTGCGGAGCTTGAGGCCGAACGCCATATTGTCGTAAACGGTCATGTGCGGATAGAGCGCGTAGTTCTGGAAAACCATGGCTATGTCCCTGTCTTTCGGCTGAACTTCGTTTACGAGGTTGCCGTCAATATAAAGTTCGCCTTCGGTTATCTCTTCAAGACCCGCGATCCTGCGCAGCGTAGTGGATTTACCACAGCCGGAAGGGCCTACGAAAACTATAAATTCTTTATCTTCGATGTCGAGAGTAAAGTCCGTAACCGACGGAGTGGT
>JAGCZN010000046.1 GCA_017959995.1 Clostridia bacterium | reverse complement strand
TCCGAAAACAGTTGCAGCGTTGCCGCGCATATACTTATAACGAAGCCCGCGATATTCCATACGCTTAAAGGCGGGGCTTCCCTTACGACCATAACGGCCGGCAGAACGCACAGATATACGACCACCGTGGGGAACATATGTATTCCGAAAAAGTTTACTATCGGATAAAGTTTGCCGGACTTTTCTTTAAGCATCGTATACCGCCAATCCTGACTGTATAACCCGTGGAAAGTGTAAGCCCAATTTGCAGTAAGGCGTATTCCCCAGAAGAACACGGAAATCAGCAGAAGTACTCCCGCGGCGGATATGCCGTTTACCACGAAAAACGCCGTGATTATAACGATCGGCTGAACGCTCCAATACGGGTCGTAAACGGACGCGTTGCCGAAAATAACGCTGAAAATAAACGTTACCACGGTTGCCGCTACGTCCGCTATAAGCAGGTTTATCCAATACGAAAACGGCAACAACAGGTACGAAACCACGCCCGTGACCGTCGCTACGGCGTAAACGGCCGATACTATTATGAAACTTACGGTTCTGTTTTCTTTGTAATTCATTTGTGTATTCCTCGTTTTTTTGAGTTTATCTTATAAAGTTTGTGAAGATTCTTTCTTCCGTTTCGGGCGCGCCGAATTTTTCTTTTCCGAGAGCGATGCTTTTTACGAGAAACGATACGTTGCGGGCAAGTTGACGGATAACCTGCATTCCCTCTCCGTCGTTTACGGCTTCGCCCTTTTCCGTTCCGTGAACGTTATTCCAATAGCAACTTGACGCAACGGGCATACCGCTTATAGTGAAAAATTTATTAAGTTCGTCAAACGTTGCCGTTGTGCCGCTTCGGCGAGCCGCCACCACGGCCGTGCCAACTTTCATGCTTTTATCAAAATGAGTACTGTAAAACAATCGCTGTAAAAAAGCGACCAGAGTGGCGTTTGCCTGCGCGTAATATACGGGTGAAGCGACGATTAACGCGTCTGCCTTTTCAAATTTCGGAGCCGCTTCGTTCACGGCGTCGTCGAACGCGCATTTACCGTTATCATAACAACTTTCGCAGGCGACGCACCCCCTTATTTCCTTGTTCCCCAAGAATAAAATTTCCGTTTCAAGGCCTTCTCTCTGAAAAACTTTTACCATCTCGTTTACGGCAACGGACGTGTTTCCGTTGACTCTCGGACTTCCGTTTACAATAAGAACTTTCATTTTATTTCCTCTTTTATTTTTTGTATCCTATAATATCCTTTATCACTTCGCCCGCGATGATAAGGCCGACGACTGACGGAACGAAAGCGTTGCTTGAAGGAATATCCCTTCTCGCCGTACATTTTCTGACCGTTCCCTTGGGGCATATACAATTGGTGCGGCAACTGATCTCTCCGTATTCGGAAGGTTTGATCGGCTCCTCTTCCGAATAAACCACTTTAAGGGCTTTTATCCCTCTTTTTTTCAGTTCTCTTCTCATTACTTTTGCCAAAGGGCAAACCGACGTTTCGTATATATCCGCCACCTTAAAGGCGGTAGGATCGGTTTTGTTGCCCGCGCCCATAGAGCTTATAACGGGAACGCCGCGGCTTACCGCGTTTTCTATAAGCGATAACTTGCCGGTTACGGTATCGATCGCGTCGATAACGTAATCGTAAAGGCCGAAATCGAATTCGGATTGCGTATCCGGCATGTAGAACGTTTTGTATGCGGTTACCTTACAATCGGGATTGATCTCCGCAATTCTTTCGGCGGCAACGTCAACCTTGTATTTTCCGACCGTTTTACGCGTTGCGTATATCTGCCGGTTTACGTTGGTAAGGCAAATTCTGTCGTCGTCGATAAGATCAAGGCTGCCTACGCCCGAACGAACGAGCGCTTCCACCGCATATCCGCCCACTCCGCCTATGCCGAACACGGCAACGCGCGAAGCGGCTAATTTTTCCATGGCCTCGCGGCCGAACATCAGTTCCGTTCTTGAAAATTGATTCATTTCCGTTCTACCGTTTTTACAAGAAAATTATAACAATATTGCGTTGGCGTGTCAATTCTTTGAATATAAAAAGCCGTTTTTCCCGAAAAGAAAAATCCGCCTGCGGGCGGATTTGGGCAACGCGGTTGAAAAATTATGGATTTATTGTTTCTTTGACGTATACGGTTTTGCAGAATCTCTCCGTTTTCTCTTTTGCCCACATGCACAGTTCAACGCTTTCGAAGCACCCGTAAACGGCGCTTCCGCTGCCGCTCATCGAAACGAAAACGGGGTTTAACGATTTCATTTTTTCGTAGATTGTTTTTATGCCTACGTTCAGATCCGCAGCGGGCGCGTAAAGAGCGTTGAAAACTTCTCCTTTAACGAAACCGCCGTTTTTCAACGTATTTACTATTCCGTTTATATCCGCGCCCACACCTTCGAAAGCGCCCGAATCGAACTTTTCGAATACCGAAGAAGTTGCGCTGACGCAATCGTCCGGTACGGCTATCGTTAAGTACAGCGGTTTCGGCACGCTGAACTTTTCGGCTACGCTACCCTTTCCGTTGATCCTTGCAAAACCGCCTTCGAGAAGGAATTCACCGTCGCTGCAAAGAGAATTTATTAGCGGCTTAAGGTCGTCGGTTATTCCGTATGCTTTTGCCATTCCTTTGATCACGCCCACTATGTCCGCGCTGCTTCCGCCGAGACCGCTGCCGGCCGGAATATTTTTTACGAGGGATACGTCTGCGCCGTAAGTTGAATATTTTTCGATAAACGCCGCCGCAGCTTTATAAACGTTGTTATCCGCAAGGGGAATCTGCGAAGAAAAACCCCTTGCCGATAAATTTACCGCTTTGTCCCTGCGCGTTGTAACGGTTATAACGTCGTATAAATTTACCGTTGCAACAACGGTATCGAGGTCGTGATAACCGCCGTTTTTACCGAGAACGTTAAGCCCTACGTTAATTTTTCCGAAAACTTTCGTTTTTACCGTTTTTATCATAAGTATACTTCCGAACGCGTTACAGATTTCTGTAAATTATAATTCTCTCTTTGCCGCCTAAAGGAAACGTTACGTCGGGATTAAGTTCGGCTATCGTTTCCGCGCTTACGCCCGTTTTTTTGCAAACGTCCCATAATGTATCGTTTCCTTTTGCCACGTATACGCTTATCGCCGTGGTTTTCTCCTCTTTTTCTTCGCCTACCGCAAGTTCCGATACTGCCTTGTATTCTTCCGAAGATTTTTCGGTAACTCTGATTTTCAGCGTGGCTTCCAATTCAACTTTTTCCCTTAAACGGTAAGTGAAATTTTCCACTGCTGCTTCAAGCGCGTAATTCACGGACGGATCTACGCCGAAAGGTATTTCAAATGGGGCGACGGCTCGTTTTCCCGCATATCCGCCGTCGGTTTTTTCTATTACCGTGGCGGAAATAACGCCCGTAACCGATTTGGCTTCCCGATCGATGGTTACGTTTTCTACGGTTTCACCCGTTACTACAACGATTTCCGCTCCGTCGTCGGTAACGCAGTCGGACGGAACGAGTATTTTTTCCGATATTCCGTATTGCGCCGAAACGTACCGATTGGATATTTCCGTTACGCCGACGGACACTTCGTTTTTAGGTGAATACGCATCGCGCGCGTATTTTATCGGGCGGATATCGTAAATGCAACAGAACGAATCTATATCGAAAGACGCTATAACCGTACTGGTCTGCTTTTCTTCGTCGACCACGACTTTTATTGAACTTTTAGATATTTTCGCCAACGCGCACGCCTGCATTTCGGGCGAGGCGCCGTTCATTTCCGCTTCGAGTCTTACGGGTATAATCCTGTTTTCTTTTACTATAACATTTTTTTCGTTATTTTGCAACAAGGTCATTGATAAAAACAACGTTCCTTCAAGAATCACGGCTCCGATCCCGCATTGAAGCGAGGAAACGTAAATTGTAGCCGTATGCAAAAGAACGTCTTTTACGGAATAATTAAGGTCGAATTCGTCGTCCGCCTGAAGCGTTACCCTGTTAAATTCTCTTTGAATTTTCATTTCGCTTTCCGTAAAGTCGCATAAAACGCCTTCTCCGCCCGTAAGAATATTGGCGGAACGTTCCGTATTTACCGTTATATTCGACGAAACGACCGCCTGCGCTACGTATCCGCCGTTCAGGTACCTTACTTCAGCGCCAATAACGTTCATTTCGGTGAATTTAACGGAATTTGCGTTTTGCGCGTTCTCGTATTTGTCGCTGAATTCCACCCCGCATTCGGCTTTCGCCGGATTTCCGTCCGGCGTTTCGTAAAGAACGCAGAAAGTAACCCTGCCGCCGTATCTTATATCGCCACCGGTTATCTCTTCCCCCACGGGGTAAGCGGTTCCCGTTACGGCAAGAACCGTTTTTATTTCACCCGTAACGTTTATTTTACATTCCACTTCCGTCTGTTTACGATATGTTTCTTCACCGTAAAATTTAAGTTCTTCATAATTCGGCTGAACCGCCATCGCATACTACCTCCGTAAATTTTTTCGTTGCTATATTTTATTTCGCAAAGTTGCGTTTTATGATTGCGAAAGCAAGGTTTTTATGGTATACTTTTTACAAATGAATTTCAGGTTTATTCTCCTTGATATAGACGAAACGGTTTTAAGTTTTAACGCTGCCGAAAAATTCGCCTTTGACAAAACACATACAGATAACGGCGTGCCTTACGGTAAGAACGATTTTTTACTTTA
>JAGCZN010000045.1 GCA_017959995.1 Clostridia bacterium | reverse complement strand
AATATATACGCGAAGTTCTAAAAAACATACGTTTGACCGCGCAACGTGAAACGTATATCAACGTTTCGTCGCTGAAAGAAAACAACACGTTCAACCTGTATCAGAATCTCGTGCTCAAAAACCCTACGGAGGCGCCCAGCCATATAGTTATTGATAAGTATATCAGAAAAAACGGAGAGGACCTGCGTTTTGAAACTGCGGCGCATCCCGAAAAAGTTCTGCAAGACAGAAAAACCGATAACGTTTCTATCGGCAGAGTAAAATCCGTGTAAAATTAAAGGTTCGACGATTGTCGAACCTTTAATTTTTTCAATCTTTTTCCGTCAGAACTTTCTGATAAGCTTCAAGAACCAGACCGCCTATTTCTTCGCGGACTTCCGATTTTATCGGATGGGCTATATCCTTGAACTCGCCGTCTTTCGTTCTTCGTGATGGCATCGCTACAAAAAGCTTGTACGGCCCGGCAATGACCTTCAAGTCGTGAACGACGAAGCAATCGTCAATAGTGATCGACGCAACGCCTTTTAATTTTTCGTCGCCATTTACAATGCGAACTCTGATGTCTGTGATCTGCATAATATTCCTACCTTTTTTTATTTAGCAATATACTTTGCCAAAACAATTATAACATAATAATCGATTTAATTCAATACTTTTTTCAAAGATTTTTTGAAATTTTTACAAATATTGACAATTTCGTCGGCTTTAACATATTATATTGCATGAAAAATTGCTTATATAATAAAAGATATCATCTTGTTGGGATCGGCGGAATAAGCATGTCGGCAATTGCCGCGCACCTGGTGGATAAAGGATGTATAATTACCGGAAGTGACGTAAAAAAGGGATATGAAACGGAAAGACTCGAAACGCTCGGGGCGAAAATTTTTTATTCTCACCGCGCCGAAAACGTGGGCGAAGCGGATGCGGTGATATATAACTCCGCAATTAAAAAAGACAATCCCGAATTGCTCTATGCGAAAAACGAAAAAATACCGATTTACGACAGAGTGGAATTTCTCAACGAGATTGCGCGCGGTTTCCGCTTGAAAATAGGCGTGGCCGGATGCCACGGAAAAACCACCGCCACGGCTATGTTCGCGCACGTTTTGAAACGGGCGGGGAAAAAATTTTTAATGCACCTGGGAGGTAGGGATAACGATCTCGGAAACTATTTTTATTCCGGCAACGATATTTTTTTAACGGAAGTATGCGAATTCAGAAGAAATATAGACAGATTTAACGTAGACGTGGCTTCGGTGCTTAACGTAGGTTTCGACCACGCGGATTGCTATAAAAACGTAAACGATCTTAAAAATACTTATTTCTCTTTTCTTGACCGCGCCGAAAAAAGAGTGGTGAATTCCGACGATAAATACCTTTTCGGTTATAAAAACGGCGCAATCGCTTACGGGCTTGAAAAAGACGATATATCGGCGGAAAATATAAGCGTTAAAGACGGATTGCCGGAATTCGACGTAGTATTACGCGGAAAAAAAACGCACGTTAAACTAAACGTTTACGGTTTACATAACGTGAATAACGCGCTTAACGCCTTCGCTCTTGCCGAAATTTTGGGGATCGGGGCAAAAGAAACCGCGGAGGGGCTTTCATGCTTTTACGGCATTAAAAGACGTTTCGAAAAGGTGGGGTATATAAACGGAGCCGAAGTTATATGCGATTACGCCCATCATCCCACGGAAATAGCCGCCGCGATAAATACTGCCGAATCTCTCGGAAAAAACAGGATAATAACCGTGTTTCAGCCGCACACGTATTCAAGGACCAAGGCTTTGATGGACGATTTTATAAAAGTTCTCGGCAACGTAAAAAACCTGATCATTTATCAGACTTATGCGGCGAGGGAAGATTTTGACGAATCCGGCAGCGCCGAAAGGCTTTTCAGGAACGTAAAGTCGGCAAAGGCGTACCGATTTTCTCCCGACGGATTAAAAAAATACCTGCGCAAAGAAGTGAAAAACGGAGATACCGTTCTCGTTCTCGGCGCAGGCGACGTATACGATATAGTAAAAGACTTCAGTTCATCATGTCGATAACGCAGTTGTAAACTTCCTGTTCGTCTTTAAGTTTCGCGTCGGCGGATTTGAACACTTTCGGAACGTCGGAAAAGTTAGCCGAAAGAAGATTGAAATTTTTAAGATTTATGGCTTTATTCGCAATAAGGTTTATGCTTGCTTCGGCGTTGCCGTATCCGTTCGTTATACAGTGGAAACGAAGCTGCTTCTGCATGGCTTGCGTGAAATTTACGCGTATATTCGAGTAATTGAACCCTACGAAAGCGACCGTAGCGTTGGCTCTTGAAAGTTTAAGGGCAACTTCGGTGTTTATCCCGCAGGAAGTAACGTAAACGGCTTTTGAAGTCATTCTCGCTCCGGTAAGTTCGGAAACTTCTTTTTCAAGTCTTCCGTCCGCCTTTAACGTGTAATATACGCCCGAACGTTTGGCTATTTCAAGGTTCGTGTCGTTATCGTCGATTATAATGGGAACGGCCTGATAATAAATTATTAGCTGGGCAATAATGTTTCCCACGACGTTTCCGCCGATTATCGCCACGTGTTCGCCCTTTTGTATCTTCAGTTTATCTATTACCGAAATAGCAAGCGAAATGTATTCTATAAAAAGAGCTTCCGTATCCGAAACGCTTTCGGGAAGCGGATACACGCTTTCAAACGGAACAACCGCAAAATCTTTCATAAAACCTTCGCTGTTTATGCCGGCTATATTCAGCCGCGAACAGTCTTTCGGTTGGCCTATCGTACAAGAATAGCATTGTTTACAGTTGGATATGGGATCGAGATACACCCGCTCGTTTTTGGAATAACCGTTTGCGGTTTCTTCCGCTTCTACTATCACGCCCACGGCAAAACGACAGGGAATAAGGGGATACGCGGGCTTATCGTCTCCGTTGTAAAGCGTAACGTCGTCCTTTGAAAGCATCGCCTTGGTGGTTTTCACCTTCACTTCGCTGTCCAGCGACGGCGTTTCGCCTCTCTTTACCTGACTTATTTCGTAAGCGTCGTTGATTTGCCAAGCCTTCATTTCGTACCTCTGTTTTGACTGTAAAACTTCTT
>JAGCZN010000044.1 GCA_017959995.1 Clostridia bacterium | reverse complement strand
TACGGCTACCGAAGTTGACGTTGACGCCACGTTCGAAATCGAAACCGTATATCTTCTGAACAGAACGATTTTGACCGGAGATGGCAACACCGTTACGACCGCTACGGGCACGTACTACAAAGTAAGCGGTTCCGAATACTATGTTAATACCACTACGTACGTTCCCGGAACTACCAAGTTCTACACGATAAGCGGCGAACCCGGCAGCGAAGTAGCAACCGTATATACCGGAGAAGTAGTGTTCACTATCGCTCAGTAATAGGTTAAATAATTCAATATCCACTTATTCGACAGGCTTTTTTACAACAAAAAAAGCCTGTCGGATTAAGGAGAGAAAATGAAAAGATCGTTGATCAAAATACTCGTGGTAGCGGTGGCGTTCGGTATCGCCCTGAGCATCGCAACGGGCAGCACGTTCGCCTGGTTTTCGTTGAATACCTCCGTTACCGTTACGGGTATGAAAGTCAGTACCAGAGTAGCCAGCACGATATACGTTGCCGACGACACTCTGGACGGCAACTCCATAAAATCCAACGCGAATTTCGGATCGTCCGTTTCACGCGGGATCACCGCTTTGCTTTTGCCCGTTTCTACGGTGAACGGCACGGCGTTCTTCTACACGACCGACGCCAAGGCCGACGGAGATAAAGAATCCGCGCCGGAAGTTAAACCTTACGTAGCTTACAGCCCCACGAACACCACTTCGTTCAACGAAAGGTACAACGCTGCGGGCGCGGTAGGTTACGTTGATTACGCGGTTCAATTAAAAGTGGTAAATGCCGATACGGACGGATCGAACGCCGCCAACAATATCAAAATAACCGATCTTACGCTCAATTACGAAAGCGATGATATCGGGGCGGAAGCGGCTTTGTCTTTCCGCGTGGCGGTTTTCGTTAAGGATATTACTTCGGCAAGCGCGGCGGATATTCCCGGCGTAGGCGATCTTACGGGCATTTACGCCCACGTGAACGCCGCTAACCATAAGGACGTAGGCGGCAATAATTACGCCGTTTCCGAAGCGGGCGCGGCGCCTACCAGGCTTTTGGAAAATTATAACGCGGCGGCAGGGCAACTGGTTGAAGTTCCCGATAATAAAACCTCGGTATATAAAGTGGTTTTAAGGCTTTATATTGAGGGCGAAGATACCGCTTGCACCAACGAAACTTTCCTTCGCCTGACTGACGGATGGAGTTTGTCAGTACGGTTCGATCTCGATCCCGCAGGCGGCGTTATCGATTCGCTTTCGATAACCGTTGGCTGAACGGGAAACAAAGCCGAATATTCTTTTTACTTGAAAGGCGGGGCATAAATTACCCGCCTTTCACGATAAAAATTGAAAAATAATTAAATTATTATGCTTTTTTTGTAGATTATATCACAAAAAGTCTTGAAAAAAGCGCAGAATAGTGGTATAATAGTACAAGCGGTAGTGTTTATTACCGCAAAAACTTTTTATTGATAAGGTTTGTACTATGAGTGAAAAGACAAAAAAGATCATCAGCACCGTAGTTAACGTGTTGGTTACGGTAATACTTGTTTTGGTCGTTTTCATAACGATAAATATCCTGTTTGCGGGAAATAAGGGTTACACTTCTTTCTTCGGTACGGCGTATATATCCGTCGCCACCGATTCAATGGACGGCGACCAGCCGGACAGTTTCCCCGCGCATACCCTGATAAGAGTTAAAATCCTGAAGGACGAGGAAAAGAGCACCCTTAAAGTGGGGCAGATAATCACTTTTTACGATTACGATATCAGGCCCGGCGAAAGAGTTCTCAATACCCACAGAATCGTGGATATTCAGGAAATGAACGGCGAAGTATTCTACATCACGAAAGGTGATAACATACTCGCCGGAACCGACGAAGTTCAGCGTATGGCCGCAAGCGTCGTAGGCGTTTACAAGGGCAAAGTTCCGCTTTTGGGGCCCGCCGTGTATTTCTTCCATACGCCTACGGGATTTTTCGTGTTGGTGGTTATTCCGTCGTTGCTTATCGTAGCGTACTTTGCGTTCAACCTTATATTTACGGTTCGCCGCGCCAAGGCAGAAGATAACGCCGTAAAAGCGGTTGACGAGAAGGAACGCCTCAGGGAAGAACTTCTTAAAGAACTTATGGCAGAGGGTAAAATCGGCGCCGAATCCGCGCCAGAACAGGCGGAACCCGTTCAAAGCGAAACCGACGATGCCGCCGATACTTCCGTACCGCCCGCCCCTGCGGACGATTCTACCGAAACCGAGACCGAGAATAAATAATTTTTACGCCCCGCGCGGGCATTACACTTGTAACGGGATATATAAATAATGGCAGAATTTGCAAAATACTACGTCGAATTTCTGTGGGCACTCGTTAAAAACCTGTGGGATTTCGTTAAATCAATAGCGCTTGCCTTTTACAACCTTTTCGTGGGCGACGCGATAGACTACGTCAAAGACCTCTCCCAAGTGGTGGGGAATTTTGACGTATTCGGATGGATTTGCCTTATTTTCGCTTCCATTCTGCATATAGTTCTGGTGTTTTTCATAGTTTACCGCATTATTCAGCTTATCCGCAGATATTTCATTTTCCGTAGTACGGAAATAGAAAAAGATAAACTTTTAGAGGAAATAGCCAGACTTCGCGAACAGAGCGAAAGGCTTATCAAAGAGAAAAATCAGATTTTCTCGCTTAAAGTGGGCGCAAAGCCGGCTGACGACTTCCCTTCGGAAGAAACCGCGGTTACAGGCGCCGCCGGCGCTACGGGCGAAACTTCGGCACCCGTCAAATCGGGCGAAAGCAGATTTACCAAGCTTGCCAATCTTGACGAGAAGTACGAAGAATACCCGGTATCCATTTATATGACGGAAAGCGATATGCTTTCGCTTAAGGATATCGTTAAACGCTTTGTAAACTTCGCCGCTTCGCAGATGCGCCTTTATTATACCGAAGATACCATACGCCTTTTCTTTGCCGGACTTGCCGATAAAAAGAATGCGGTTAAGGAAATCATGCAGGAAGTGGTTCTTTGCGGTTTATCAAGAGCAGGGTTCTTTCAGAAGGCTGCGTTCTATGGCGGAACAGCTCTTCG
>JAGCZN010000043.1 GCA_017959995.1 Clostridia bacterium | reverse complement strand
TGAGGCTTTTTCCCCATACTTTCAGCGGCGAAGGACATTTTGCCTGCCTGCTTAAAAAAAACGAAGATTCACCGCGTTTTACGCTTCGGCCGTTCGATCCGTTTTCACCGCTGAAAACGGAAAAAAAAGACGTTTACGGTTTGCTGGGCGAATTCGGAATAGACGCCGCGACATTGAACTTAAAGCGTTACGGAGATACCGTTTATATCGTTTCCGATAATTTTTCCGTTCCGCAAGGCGTAAGGATAGTGCGCGGCGGTTTGCCCGTCGTTAAAATTACGGGGAAAAGAGTTGAACCGCTTCATGGCGTCGCTACGTTTCTGAAAAAAGGTCAATGCAAAAAAACGATTGATTTTCCGTGCGAATCGGAAGAAATTATAAAATACGTTAAAGGCGAACCGCTCGGAATTAGCGCCCCGTTCAAGGGATACGGCGTTATCGCCGCGGACGGTTACCCCCTCGGCCTTGTAAAATCATCCGACGGAGTTATAAAAAACCGCTATCCGAAAGGCTTAAGACGATAAAACGGAAAGCCGTTCCGGTATATTTTAATGATTTCGGAAAATAATAATTGTGTAAAAATTAAAATTTAATGAAATTTTGTTGACATAAGCACATTTGGGTGCTATAATGAATACGCTGAAAATGAATATATTTCAGAAGGGCAAAACCGTTGAAAAACGGCGACGCAAAACTATAGGGCCTTATATTCCGAAAATAAAGGTAGCCAGTTGCATTATAAATTGCAACGGGCTTTTTTTATTACAGTATAAAAAAAGGAGGTAAACGCCGTGAAACTCAATACGAACAAAACGAAAGTTATAACGGCGTTTATTATGCTTTTTACGGCTTTATCGGCGCTTGTTTTTTCGGTATTCGTATACGCCTGGTTCGGTTCGACCTGGAGCGGTAACCGTCCGTTCGGCGTAACCACGGGCGATTACCCCGCCCCCACTATGCAAGCGTGGAAATACACCATATCCAACGAGGACATCGGTGATACGATAGTTAAAACGGGAATTTGGGAAGTTGCAAGTTCGTCCGACTACGTAATCGATCATATTACTACCAGAACGCAAACCGCGTCCAACATGGAAAAATATTCGTTTTCTTCTCTGCATCTCGGCACGGTTGACAATCTTCTCGATCTGTCTAAAGATAACGTGTTTTATATCCGTTTTTACGTGCCTGCCACGCCAACGGCAAAATCGAAAGCGCGCGCAAAATACGCTTTATCGGAAAACGATATACTGTTTTACGATCTTGACGGAAACGAATATACGTACAACGACGGGACTCCGATCGTCGGAAGCGGCTCCCTGCTTATTGATTTTACCAAATTCGTTGAGATAATAAACGTAGACGTAGCCGCTTCGGATACGGCTTACGATCCTACGACGTTCAATGCGGACTCTTCCTGTCAGGATGAAGACATCGCCGCCCTGTTCGCGGTTGAAAAGGACGCCGAACACCCGAACGGATACGTTACGCTTGTAAATGGAGCCGATTTTGCCGACGCGTTCGACGCCGAAAAAACGAGCGGTTATTATTTGTACGTAAGAATATCGCCCAACCTTAAAAACTGTATGGAAGCTACCGATTCGATAGCAACGCTGATGCCTTGCGAGCTTGTTTTCGGCATCACGCTCGAAATGGAGTTTTATCAGCCTTATCAGGCTGCTTCGCCGGTAAGTTCTTCCGACGAAGGATAAAAGAAAGAACAAAACGAAAAGGAGGTAAACGGAATGACCGCAAAACTGAAAAAAATTCTTTTAACGTTATTTTCCACTATGTTGTGTTCAGTTATAATAGCGGCGGCGCTCGCAGTGTGTTATGCGTATTATTCAAATCTGCCGCGCGTTTATACAGACGATAATTCCAGTGAAATTGCGCGAATCGGCATGCGTGTAAACCTTCTGTTCGATCGCCTTGATTCTACTATATATACCGATTCCTCACACGCTCTTGAAATAACGTACGCCGACGGAAGAACGGGTACCTTTTATAAAGATAACGACGCCGATTGGGGCACGATAGACAACCCTTATATAATTTCTCTCCCCCGCCATATGCTTAATCTTTACGCATTACAGCGTTCGGGATATTTTTACGATAAATTCATTTCCGAAAATTACAGCAACGATACTTATATAGAAAATTCTCAAAGCATTCCCTATTTTCTCGTTTGCAATACGGACGGATCGCCCGCCACTATCAACGGCAATATAAACGGTTCCAACGTGGAAATCATGCCTATCGGCAACGAAAGATACCCGTTTATAGGCTCCATTGGCGGCGCGCAGATATCGGGAACGACTTTGTACGACGGAAAAACGAGCGACTCTTCCGTAATCGCCAACTTTGTGGTGCTTGCGAACGATAACGAAATAGACGTAGGCCTTTTCGGCAAAATAGGCTATATGGGCGACGAAACCGCCGTTACGGACGAGACTTTTAACGGATATATTTCTACTATAAACGATATTCTGATTTGCGACGTTCAGATAAAATCACGCTCCCTTACCCTTTTGGAACAGATCGCGAATCATTTGTTCAGCAGCACGCAGGAAGATCATTTCCACGAAGACCATCATATAGGTATACTCGCGGGGCACATAGAATACGCCTCCATTACGAATATCAGTATATATTACAGCGGAACGACTTCCGCCGCGAGCGTTGACGCAATTAACGTTTCCACCACCGGCGGCACGGCGAATTATATGTCCGATTCGGGCATTATCGGCTTTGTTTATAATCTTAATCCCGATTATAATCCTTCAAGTAATACGGTAGGCTCCGGCACGGGTACAACGATTGCCGGTGTGGCTGAAGGCGCCGGCGAAGAATGGGGCGCTTCCATAGATATGTACAGCCTGCACCAAAGATTGCAAGCCGTTTTAGCGGAAGCCAAAAGAAGTAATCCCTATTCATACGTCAATTCGGAAACTTTTCTGGTTGATATGGACGATAACGTAAGCCTTATTTCTTCTTCAACCGCAAATTACCCAAATCCCGGCTCGGCAATAATCCGAACGTATTATTCGGAAGATGGCGGCAGTTTTGTTTTTGCCGATGAAAATAACAACACTAATAGTGCAAGATACAATCTTTTCCATGGCGTGTCCAAAGATTTTTTCCCAAAAACGGTTACCACTTATACCGAAACGGGCGAAGAAGCGGGATTTACGGTAAGTTATGTAAATAACGGCGTAACGTATTATATGAACGCCGCCACCGCAACGGCAACCGCTGTTTCAACTACCAATTCGAATACGGAAAACGCCGCCGACAACGCTACGATATGGCGTTTGAACAACGGTAGAATCGACGCGCGCGATATAAATACCGAAAATAATACGCGTTATCTTAACGCAAGCAACGCCGGCGTTATTTCAATAGACGGCACGGCGAGTACTACGAACTGGGCTTTGGACGGTAACGAGTTATATTATACGGATACTAACGGAAACCGCTGGTATTTGCGTTATAATAACGGTTGGAGCGCGTATCCGTTCAGAAGTACTTTTACGGTGAGTAATGGTACAAACTACCTCGGCAGAAACAACAGTACTACGAACTTCACCGGCACTAATGCGAACGCCGCCGTGTGGGAACTTTCCGGCGGTAAAATGGCTACGCTTATAAACAATGCCGTTTATTATCTGAACGTTACGAACGGCGCGCTTTCCCTCGCTACTACGGCGTCGATCAATTCCTGGCAGAAAGAAGGTACCGATAAATTATATTATACGGATACAAACGGCGTTAAATGGTATTTGCGTTACGATAACGGTTGGAACGTGTATCCTTCCGCCACATCTTATACGATTTCGGATGGAACGTATTATATAAGCAACAACGGAACGAACGCCACTATAGCGAATAATACCGCCACCCGCTGGATAAAAACGGATGAAAACAGGCTTTATACCGTAATAAACGGCTCACGTTATTTCCTTTACGCAAACGGCACTTCCCTATCCGTTACTGCCACGGAAAACAACGGTATAATATGGAATAATTTATCAACCGTGATTTCAAACAACGGTAACCTTTCCTATACGAGCGGCGGCAGAACTTTCTACTTATACCGGCAAAATACCTCTTGGGTGTTTTATCCGTTTGATCAAGTAAGTTTGATCTCTCAAAACGGAACTTACCTTAATATAGCAAGCGCGAGTGCCGTTTCGGGTTCGAATACCGCAAGCACGTATTGGAATTTCAATAACGGCGCGGTTTCCACGTACTATAACAATAATATATATTATCTTAACGCAACGGGCGCGAACGTTTCCGTAAGCCAAAGTAATAATACCGTTTGGACGAAAAACGCAAACGGCACCCTCTCTTATAACGACGGAACGAGAAACTGGTATCTCGCATATACGAACGACGAATGGAAAGCCTACCCCTCGTTAAGTTATAGTTATATAAAATACGGAAACAACTACCTTTATCGCAGCAGTACGACCGCTGTCGGCAATCAGACCACGCCGACCGACAACGCTATTTGGTTTAAGGACGGAGATAAATTGTTCAATCTCAACGGTACTACCCCCTATTATCTCGTTGCCACTACTACGGCTCTTTCGGTAAACGGTTCGGCTGCTAACGGAACGGAATTTACCTACGACGATACGAATAAGCGTTTATCTTTCACGCAAAACGCTACCACCTATTACGTTGTTTACGAAAACGGCTGGAAGGTAAAACCCGATTTAACGAAAGGCGTTTATATTGCCACCGCTTCCGGAGGCACCACCTATTACCTAAACGCTACGAATAGCGGCGTAAATACGGGGACCGATATTGACGCCGCAACATCCTGGACTTTTACGAATAACAGATTTTCAACCGTTATCGGAACGCAAACTTACTATTTGCGCGCGGCACTCGAAACCAACAACAAACGTAATTCCACCAACCTTACCGTTACGACAACGCAAAATCAAGCGACGACGTTTACCTATACGAATAATAATTTAACTTGTACTTTGGCACACGCTACTTACAGCCTCGCTCTCGATAATCAAACGTTGAAAATGGTAAATACGGCAAAAACGTATTATACGATAAGTTACGATACGCATTATTTAGGCTTAAACGGAACGGCTATTTATGACGATACTCAAAATACTGCTACGTTATGGGAATTTTCAACTACCACGCAAAATAGTAATAGCACGATTTCGACGTTATATAATGGCACGGAAACGAGATATTTATATGTTACAAGGAGCGGAACCGCGTTAAACAGAACATATACCCTTTCCTCAAACACAAATACATTTAATTGGAGATATAATAACAATTCTTATTTACAAGAACGCTCTTGGCAAGCAGCATATTTAAGATATAACGGATCAAACTGGGTTACAACCACTTCATCACAAGCATTAACCCGCGCGCAAGTACGTTTTACGGCGGCGACGGTTACTATGCCGGCTTCTTATTTCAGAACCAGCGAAGAAATTACAAACGTATCCGCGCCCGTATCTTTTAACGACAGCACCCCTGCCTCTTTCCGTTTTGCCGAACAAACGGAAAACTTAACGCACGCCTTTTCAACTCCCGTGCAAACCGCGCTTGTAACTGTGACCGCAAAAAACAGAAAAACGTATAATAAAACCGTTACTACGGTTGCCGGCGGTAAAGATACTTTCTTCCCTCTCGTGGCCGATTCTTCCGCTACGTTTGACGTTCAGAAAGAAAACACCGGATATATAGTAGGCGGCTCGCATGCTTCATATCAAAGCGAATGGGGCGACGTTCGTATTGCATATTATCCATATAACAATGGAACAACAACATACTATTTGAGCAATTCGTTTGGCAGAAACGCCACGTCTTATGCGAATAATTACACAAGAATGGAAATACTTACGCAAACTTACCTCTCAAAAGACAACAACGGCAATTTCGTTCTTTCAAGGATACAGGATGCCGCCGGATTGACCGATGAAAAAGGTAACGCGTATTCAAATTACAGTAATACGAACAATAACACCGCTACTGCGATAAGAGGTTATACAAAATCTTCCGCGGCGGCTTTGGGGTTAACAAAATATGCCGATGCTAAAGCGCAACTTCACGTAACTTTAAGAGATAACCCCACTCAAATATACGGCCTTCACTTTATGGATATGAACGGTGAAGAATATATGAACAGTGACGGAACGGTTAACCAAAATCTTATAGTTACGGCGCCGAAAGTAATGATAAACGGTGAAACGTTTTATAACTATGAAATGCCGGAAGACTGCATTGACTTCAAGTTAAAGTCAAAGGGATATATAAATTTCTTTGCGGGTACGTATTATCTCAATTCCGGGTATGAAAACAACAGCTTCTTCTCTCTTTATAAAATAGAAAGAAATTCGGATAACACAATTAAATCAATAAACCGAATAAGGGAAATATACGGTAAATTTGTGGACGGCAAGCTTGATTTATCTGCGGAATATAAGTACGTTTATTATAACAATGCGGATACTTCTGACGTTTATAATAACAATGCCGGCTATCAAAAAATATTCGAAACCAAGTGGATCGAAGGAATAGATGGCGTAAATATTATACAAAAAGCAATATATTATTTTGAAATACCGGTAAACAAAGGCGAATACGCGCTCGGTTCCGTACCTGAAGCCGGGCAATACGGCGCTTACCTTATGTACCTTGATATCGGCGCGAGCGCCGCAGGCCACAACTCCGTACTCGGATCTATCGACTTCGTTTACGATAATTTATCCGGCACTATTCTGACCGTTAAAGATTACGACGAAAACGACGAAACCGTAGCGCACTATCGCCCCTCTCAGATCATCATATACACCAAAAATACCGACAGAACAGGCGAATCCGAAAGCGCGCCTTTCGTAGAAATAGATGATTTTATAATAAATATACGAAGATATATAGAAGCACTTGCCGATACGCAGGCAAAGGCTACGATCACATTTACCGGCGAAGACGATACGCATCTTGCGGCCGTAACCCAAACCAAGAGCGGAGATAATCTTACCGTTTCGCCGGATCCGAACGCTTCGGGATAAAAAACTTTAACTTACTGAAAAATTCTAAAAAGGAGGTAAAATCGGATAATGTTCGGCAAAATAACGGCTTTTTTTAAGAAACAAAGCAACAGAAAAATAGTATCTTCCGCGGCGGGTTTATTCGTTGCGGTGATAGTTGCCGCCGTAAGCGCTTTAACTTGGGGCGGGAAAGTTTTCGGCTGGTTTTCAATGAATAAAGACGTAAATTCCGACGGATTGTCTCTCGGCACGAAAAGCCGCAACGTTACCGTTACCGCCTATTCCCTGAACGATGAAAGAACCGCATTTTCCGCAACGGGAAAAGACCTTAACAGCGGCGAAGTGATCGATTTATCGCTTGAAGCGCCCGATTGCAGCGATATTATTCTTATAAAAATTTCATCCACCGAAAATATAACGATAAAATCTATTCTCTTCAACTCCCCCATTATGCCATCCGGCACCGATCTTGAAACGCCGAAAACGGTTGTTTCAGACGAAAACGGCAATTCCGTAACCAATTATTATTGGCTTTCTACCCAACTTGCGGCCGTGGCAAAATATGCCGGTAATTCCGCGCCGACCTTATACGACGCAGAAGAATTGTTTTCGGACGTTGATTTCTCGCAAAACGTGCTCGCTACCGGTATAAACGGAACGGACAGCACGAAAAAGCCAGATAAATTCACGCTCTTTACAAGAACGACCGAAACGACCGACGTTTCAAACGGAACCGACGTGTATTTTGTAATAAAAACGGTATTTTTGAACACAGCGGAAAGACAGAACGTTTACAGAAATTTCAGCGGCATCTGCCGAAGAACGCTTTATGTCGGATACTGAAAAAGAGCCTTTCGGCTCTTTTTTTTCCTTTAATCGACTAAGGGCAGAAAAACCGTGAAAGTAGTTCCGTCCCTTTCACGGCTTTCGCATTTTATTTCGCCGCCGTGCTTATCCACTATTTCTTTAGCTATCGGAAGGCCGAGACCGAACCCGCCCGCCGTTTTGGCGCGCGACTTGTCAATTCTGTAAAAACGGTTAAAAATAAACGAAATTTCTTCTTCCGGAATAACGGGGCCGAAGTTCAAAACCTCTATTACCGCGCGTGACCTGAAACGTTTTACCGAAACGCGGATCTTTTTATTCGCATACGAATATTTTACGGCGTTATCGATAAGTATCGACACCAGCCTGCGGAGATCGGAATCGCTTGCCGAAACGAACACTTCTTCGTTTGCTACGGTTTCTATCTCGGCATTTTTTTCAAAGGCCAAGGCGTCGAACTGAAGCGCCGTTTCCATAACGAGATCGGTAAGGTTAAGCCTTTTATGTTCGGTTTGCAGCAAACTTGCGTCAAATTTAGCAAGATAAAGCATTTCTTCGAGAAGATGTTTCATTTGCCTTGCTTCTTCCTGCGTACTGGTAAGCCACTGTTCCCTGTCGCCTATCTTATCTTCTTTATGGTTTAGCAATATATTATTATTGGCAAGAATAACCGTTAGCGGCGTTTTAAGCTCGTGCGATACGTCGGCAATAAAACGTTGCTGGTCGATCCACGCTTTTTCGGTAGGCGCGACGAACGCTTTAGATACCGGCAAACTTATAACGAATACCACTACAAGCCCCGTTATAACCTCTATAATAGATATAATAATCAGTTTTATTAAATTTTCGCGTTCGTAGCCCGATTTGCCGAACGCAATGGAAATTGTACCCGTTATATCCGGATCCGTTTTGTAATATTTAAGATCGTATCCGTGAATATAACCCCTGTTTGCGCTTTTTTTAAGAACTTCTTCCGTTATATCACGTAAAACGTCATCCTGGATATTAAACGAACTTGAACTTTCTTTACGTACGATCAATTCCCCGCTGGCGCCGATATCTACCGTTACCTTCATCATTCCGAAAGACGTAGGTGTGCCCTGGTTCCCCGGACGATGGCGAATCTCGTCGTCAAAAAAATTATCGGTGTGTTCGCTGGTTGCCACGCTTTCAAGAATATCGAAACTACTGTTAGACGTTTGTATATAGTTGACAACGCATAGTACCGTGAAAAGACCGATAAGAATTATTCCCGAAATTGTCATAACAAGAATTATAACCCGTCTTTTTAGGCGATTAAACATCCGCTACCTCTAATTTATAACCTACTTTACGCAAATTAGTTATAATAACTTTGGATTTTACGAAAGCGATCTTTTTTCTTAAAAAAGATATAAAAGCCTCTACGTTGTTATCTTCCGCATCGGAATCGAGCCCCCACACCTTACGTATCAGATCTTCTTTCAGAACTATCGATTTCTGATTCGTCATAAGAATTTTAAGAACTTCGAATTCCTTGAAACCGAGCCTTACCGATTTATCGTTGCCTTGAAGTGTGTAGTCGGATACGTTAAGCGTAAGATCCTGAAATTTCAACTCGTTCATAACCACTTCGCCGTGCCTTCTCGAAAGCGCTTTTATTCTTGCAAGAAGTTCTTCCGGCGAAAAAGGCTTGGTCATGTAATCGTCGGCGCCGGCTTCAAGCCCCTTGATTTTATCTTTAACCGAATCACGCGCGGAAAGCATTATTACCGGGGTGGTTATTTTTTTATTGCGTAATTCCGAAATCACTTCAAAACCGTTCATTCCGGGAAGCATAACGTCAAGAACGATAACGTCGTATATTCCCGAAAGTGCATAGTCAAGCCCGTCTTTACCGTTATAAACAACGTCAACGAGATTTTTTTCTTCAATAATAAGTTGAGCAAGTGC
>JAGCZN010000042.1 GCA_017959995.1 Clostridia bacterium | reverse complement strand
GCGGCTGCAAGAAATACGACAGCGACGTATTCGAACTGACGGGCGATCTTCTGCTTTACGCGGGATACGTTCCGAAACAATTTGAAATAACGCTTGAACTTGACAACGGGGGATATTTCACCGTTGAACCGGGCGAAACCACGGCTACGTATCTGCAGTCGTTCACGCTGCCCGTACCCGAAAGCAGCGACGGAACGAAGGCGTTTACAGGCTGGTACACCGAAGCTAACGGACAGGGTACCAAAATTACGGATGAAACTGGCGAAAGTATAGGAGTATGGAAAGAAATCGAAAACAGAACGTTCGTTGCTTCCTGGACCTATATGTTCAAATATAACCTTATAAATAACGGCGCCGCCTATTCCGTATCCGGAACAGCAGGAACTGCCGGCGTAAAGGAAATAAAAATTCCGGCCGTGTACAACGGCAAGCCCGTAACCACGGTAGAAGGCAACGCCTTTATGGGCGCGGGTAGTCTTGTAACCATAAATATTCCCAACACAATAGTAAACGTTGAAACGGGCACCGCTTTTCTTAACTGCAACAACCTTCTCAACGTAAACGTTTACGACGCAAAAGCCGAATATCCCGACGACGCTCTTGTTCAGAGTCTTGAAGACGGCGAATATTATTCCGAAGACGGCGTTCTGTTCTACAACAACCAGTTTAACGGCAAGGAAATCAAGTTCTTCGCCAAAAAGAGAACTGGCGTTTACAAGATTCCCGACGGAACGGAAACTCTTCCCACCAATATATTCGACGAGTCGCTCGTTTCGGAATTTATCGTTCCTTCAAGCGTTACCAGCATAAACGCTTCGGCTTTCAAACTTTGTAACAATCTCACCAAGATAACGTTTATAGATAGTCCGGATGCAGAGCCATTAACAATTTACGAAAGGGCGTTCAACCAACTCCGCAGTCTTTTGGAAATAAATCTTCCCGGCCGTATCGTAAACTTCTCAAGAGACATATTCTACTACTGCACCGAACTAAGTGAGGCCAACATTGTGGGCAGCGTCAGAAATTACGTGTCCAAAGACGGCGTCATTTGCAGCGAAGACGGAACCGAAGCGTTATTCGCGCCTCAGGCGTTCAAGGGAAACAACGGCGTTTACGAAGTTGCCCCCGGAATAACGAAAATAGGCTACAACGCTTTCTGGGCGTGCAGGTATCTGGACAAAGTTATAATTCCCGCTTACGTTACTTATATCGACGATTATGCCTTCGATTCCAAGGGTTCCAGCCAAAGCATAAGCGTAATTGAATTTATGGGTAGGGAAAACAGTTCCAATCTCACCATCGGCGCAAACGCTTTCAGAGGACTTGTGGATCTCACCGAAGTTATTCTTCCTGAAAATCTTAAATTTTTAGGCGTAAACGCATTCGGTAATAATCCCAACCTCAAAAAGGTAACCGTAAACAGCGTAGGCGCGGTCAATTTCGAAACCGCCGCTTTTGATCCTACCAACGGCGTTGAAACCCTTGTTATAGGCAAGGATCTCGGTCTTATAGAGATTAACGGCGTGTTTGGTACAAATCTTAAAACCATTCTGCTCGATTCTCAGAATCAAAATTACTCGATGGATCAATACGGAGTTCTGTTCGATACGAATAAAACGAAGATAGTATACTATCCTGCCGGCAGAGTGGGCAACTACGATATACCCGACACCGTTACTTCCATCGGCGCTTACGTTTTCCAGAACAAGGCGCTTACCGAAGTATTTATAAGCAAAAATGTAGTTAACATTGCCACGTACGCGTTTGAAGGATGTGAAAATCTTTCCAAAATTACGTTTGAAACGGGCAGAAACGGGGCAGATACTCTTACCATAGGCACTTACGCGTTTGCAAACAATGCGATTAAGTCGCTTATTCTTCCCGAAACTACCGTTTCGGTAGGTGATTACGCGTTTGCATACAACCCGCTCTTAAAGGTTGAACTTCCTGCTTCGCTTACCTCGCTCGGAACGGATACTTCCGCGCTGAAAGTGTTTGACGGGTGTGACGATCTTTACAGCCTGAAAGTTACCGAAGGAAGTTCCAAATATCTTACCGACGCAAGCGGCGTGCTTTACGTTCTCAATGCAAGCGGCAATCCGATAGGCCTTGTATTCGCCCCCAGGGGAGACAGGCCCGAAACCGACGCAGAAGGCTTTGTAAGCGAAGAAGTTGTTCCGGCAACCGTAACCAAAATATGGAACGATGCCTTTAAGGACAACAAGCAGATAACCAAAATAACGTTTAATACCACAGGTTCTCTGACCGTCGGTACGGACGCGTTCTCCGGCGCCAAAGAACTTGTGGAAGCGATTCTTCCTTCCGCGGGCCTTGCCACTATCCCTGCGAGTATGTTTGCAAACGCAACGTCGCTCAAAAAGGTAACTATACCGGCATCCGTGCGCACGATAAGCGCCAAGGCGTTCTATAAGTGTACCGCATTGGAAGAGGTGATCTTCGAAGAGAGGACCGATCCTGCCCAGACGCTCGTCCTTGCCGACGCCGGTTCGAGCAGTAGTAGCGGCGGCGGTATAGGCGGTATCGTTATAGGCCCCGTCAAACCGGGCACTGGTTCCACGTCATCCTCAAACGAAGGCGTGTTCTACGGCTGTATCAATCTGAAGAGCATAGATCTTCCCGAATACACTACCAAGATAGGCTCTTACGCTTTCGCGCTTTCCAGTGACGCCGCAGCGCCTTCTCTCGGTCTTGAAAGTATAGTTATTCCGCGTTACGTCACCGAAATAGGAGATAACGCTTTCGCCGGCATTGTGAATACCTCGTCCACTTTAGGTGGCGCGATAGTTGCCGGCGGCAGTATGGGAGCAACCGTAAGCAGTATCAAATCCGGACTCAGTAGCGTAACGTTCCAGACGAAGGAAGACGGCACCTACGCCTTAACCAAACTCGGCAAGAACGCTTTCGCTTACACGGCTATAGAGAGTATAGTAATACCCAACACCCTCGTCGAGATACTCGATGGAACGTTCCAGGGAACGAAGTACCTCACTACAGTCGATTTTGCGGGAAATACGGTGTTGAAGTATATCGCTCCTTCCGCATTCTTATCGTCGGGCATAGTACGTACCGCTGACGCGGCGGCAGAGGGTAAGGACGAATTCAGAATTCCCGCCGTAGCCCTTCAACTTATAGATTCAAACGCTTTTGCCCACGCAACCAATCTTAAAAAGATAGTGTTCTTAACTGACGAAAACGGCAAAACGGGGCTCGGCTCCGGCTACAGGGTTCAAACCGGTTCCGGACTGTTTGGCCCGACTTACAGCACTACGTATTATCCGTTCGGTCAGTACGCGTTCGGCGACACGGGCCTTGAAACTTTCGAATTCCCCGAAACGAGTTATTCCAACGGCGTTTTCGGCGCTATGCAGACCAATCTGTTCCAGAACTGTACCGATCTGAAAGAAGTGTATATTTCCAAGGCGGTACCCACGATAACCAACGTATTCGCCGGATGCCGTTCCATAGAAACGATAACTATTCACGAGGAAAACGCAAACCTCACGGGCGCGATGAGCGGAGAAGATCTTTCCGGCAACAGGCCGATCATATACAACCGCACGGCGGACGGTAAAACCAACGTTATAAGGTTTGCGTACGGCAATCTCGGTAGCACCTTCACTATTCCCGAAGGTATTACGGAAATAGGCGAAAGGGCTTTCGAAGGCCATAACGAACTCGTTGAAGTAGTTATTCACGCGGGCGTCAAAGTAATAGGAAATTACGCGTTTAATGACTGCGCAAACCTCGTTAAAGTAACCTTCGCGGAAGACGCAGATTTCACTACTTTCGGCACGTATATGTTCCAGAACTGCGTAAGCCTTGCCGATATTGCGCTTCCCGATTGCATCACGGATATACCTGCCTACACCTTCTACGGCTGTACTTCGCTCGAAACCGTAGGCTTCGGTGAAAACGTCGTTTCGTTCGGCAACTACTGCTTCGCTAAATCCGGCCTTAAATCCATAACGATACCCGCCGATATGACGAACTTCGTAGGCACTTACGTTTTCAGCGAATCCGCTATCGAAAACGTTACCTTCGCAGCGAACGATAAATTCTGGGCGGTTGACGGTTATTCGTTCAATAAGTGTACCGCGCTTGAAACCATTACGTTGCCTGACAGCGTAACGCTTATAGCCACCGGCGCGTTCAACGGTTCTGGTCTCGTATCCATAGTTCTTCCCGCGGGCGATCCCGAAGAGGGCATTCTTATCGGTACCAACGGAACGGATTTGAGTACGCCGATAAATAATTCAAACACCTTCCTTAATTCGTCCAGCGGTCCGGATAATTTGTATCAGCAAGTATTCGCGGATAGCAAAAACCTTAAAGAAGTTACGTTTACCGGCGTAGTCAGATATTTGGGCGGCAGATTGTTTATGAACTGCTCTTCGCTCGATACCGTTAAATTCGTTCAGGAAGACGGCAGCGTCAAAGTAAACGTTCTGCCCGAAACGCTCGAATACCTCGCCGTAGACGCATTTAGCGGAACCGCTTTCAAAAGCATTCAGATATCTTCTCTGCCCGTTATTCCGCCGGCAGGCGCTTCCTGGGCTCTCGGCAGAGTAGGTAAAAACATGTTCAATAACTGCGTAAATCTCGAAACGGTCGTCCTGCCGTACGCCATGAACGTAATACCCGAAGCTTGGTTCAAAGGTTGCGTGAATCTCGTGAACGTAGGGCACTTTGACGAAAACGGAAACGTGGTGGATTACGCCCTTCCCGAAGGTCTTACCGAAATAAGGAAGGACGCGTTCAACGGATGCGTAAGTTATATTGCCGATAACGGAACGTTCTCCTTCCCCGCGGGCGTAACGGTTATCGCTTCAGGCGTTCTCGCCGGGTGCGAATCCATTGAAACGGTAATTCTGCCCGCCGGAGTCACTTCGATCGGCGAAACTTACAAGGATACCACCGGTCATATGATAAATTACAGCGAGGCTACCACCGGTGTAACCGCGTTCGTGGGAATGACGGCTCTTACCGAGTTGATAATTCCTTCCAACTTGCCTTATAAAGTTGATGAAAACGGCTTCGTTTACGATGATTTAACGCTTCTTTTCGGCCTCGGAGGATTAGTTACTGGCGACATAGAAATTCCGGAAAACACGTTGCAAATCGCTTCATACGCGTTTACGGGCAATAAGGCGATCACGGGCGTTAAATTCAATAACGAACTGGAAGTTATCGGTATACACGCTTTCGACGGTTGTGAAAACCTCACCGGCGATATAGCGTTCCCCGCGGCGTTCAACACGCTTGGAACCTACGCGTTCGCAAACACCGCTATAACGGGCGTAACTTACAGGGCGGATATAACCGCCATGGCGCCGAGCGGCAACAGCAACACCATGGAAACTCTCACGGCAAACGCCGTACCCACTTACGCGTTTGCTAATTGCGCTAATCTTACCTACGTGGTTATTGAGGACGGCGTGGTTCAGATAATGGGCAACGCTTTCGACGGAGACACCGGCATAACCGTAATAGTTATTCCCAAATCGGTAACGACCATAGTGAGCGGCGCATTCGCCAAATGGACTGAGGAACAGACTATATGCTTCCGCGCCAAAGAGGGAAGGGCTCCTTCTCCGTCGGTATGGAATACTTCTTCCAGTTTGCTCGGCGGAACAACTCCAGGCACTTGTAAGGCAGCGATAATTTACAACTATAAAGCGGAAGAATAATTTCCGATAAAATCGATCGTATCCGATTGATAAATAAAAAACTCCCTTGGAAGAAAAACTTCTTTTCTCCAAAGGGAGTTTTTTCTTATGCCGAAACCGCGCTATTGTTATCCGGTTCGTAAAAAATACTTATGATTTTCCGGTATGAACGCAACGTGGCTTTGCGGTAAAAAAACAATCCGGTACAAACCCGGCGTTTTTTTCAATACGCTTGATTTTTGTTTTTACGTATGCTAAAATAAAATAAATATTGTAATTGATAAAGCAACTTGTACTATACGGAGCGCAATAAGAATAAACTCTAATAAAAAAGTTGTATTTTATCAAGGTTTATTTATGAAACTTTGGGAAGTTGCTCTTATCGGCGTCGGCCTTTCGATGGACGCGTTTGCCGTAGCGCTGTGCCGCGGGCTTGAAATGAAGAAATTCAACCTGAAACATGCGGTAATAATTGCCGTATTTTTCGGTTTTTTTCAAGCGGTTATGCCTCTTATCGGATGGATAGCAGGCGCGCAATTCAGCAAATATATCGAAAGTGTAGATCATTGGATAGCGTTCGGGTTGCTTGGCTTTTTAGGGCTGAAATCAGTGGTCGATTCGCTAAAAAAAGATGAAATAAGCGGCGCAAATGACGAAACCCTTAATATAAAAAGGCTTTTCGTTATGGCAGTTGCAACGAGTATAGACGCACTTGCCGTTGGTGTTACTTTTTCGTTCGTTAAGTTCGAACGGGCAAGTTACGTTGTATATTCGGCAGTGCTTATAGGCGTAATTACGTTTTTGCTTTCGCTTACGGGCGTGTATTGCGGAAATAAAATAGGAATAAAACTAAAAAGAAAGGCGGAATTTTTAGGTGGAATAATTCTTATTCTTATAGGGATCAAAATCCTGCTCGAACACCTTGGAATACTGCCGTTTTAACGGTGAAAAATGAAAATTACTGTAGTTGGCCCCGGCAGATGGGGTTCTTGTATTACCTGGTATCTTGACAGAACGGGACATAACGTTACGCTTTACGGAAGAAGTACCTCGCAGGCAATGCAAAATTATTTGCATACGGGCAAAGGTAAATACGTTGAAATGCCAAAATCGGTCAGACTGACTACCGATTTATCTTCGGTAGTTGATTCCGAAGCGATTATTATTTCCATTCCTTCACAATCTCTCAGGGGGTTTCTTTCAGAACTTAAAGAATTTGATTTGAAAAACAAAATATTCGTTCTGTGCATGAAAGGAATAGAAATTTCCGGATGTAAACGTCTTTCCGAGATCGCCGAAGAAGAAGTGGGCGAGAATAACGACGTTGCCGTGTGGTTAGGTCCGGGGCACGTTCAGGAGTTTTATAACGGAATACCAAATTGTATGGTGATAGACAGCTCGAACCGTTCGGTAACGGAAAAACTCGTAAACGAATTTTCAAGTGATTTGATACGCTTCTATTACGGTAACGACCTTTTGGGCAACGAGATAGGCGCAGCCGCAAAAAACGTTATAGGCATAGCGGCGGGAATCCTTGACGGAATGAATCTTACAACGCTTAAAGGCGCGCTTATGTCAAGGGGAACGAGGGAAATCGCCCGCCTTATTTCCGCAATGGGCGGAAACGAACTTTCGGCTTACGGGCTTTGCCACTTGGGCGATTACGAGGCAACCGTTTTTTCGCCTTTCAGTCATAACAGACAATACGGCGAAGCTTTTGTGAAAGGAGAAAAATTCGACAGTCTTGCCGAAGGATACTATACGGTAAAAGCGCTTGTTGCACTCGGCAAAAAATATTCGGTCGATCTACCGATATGTGAGGCGGTTTACACGGTTCTTTACGAGAACGCGTCTGCCGAAAACGCTATAAGCGATTTGTTTTCAAGGGAGTTAAAGCAAGAATTCTGAAATTCCTAAGGGCTCGACAAATAACGTCGAGCCCTTAGGAGGTGGGAATATATAAAGAAGTAGGGTAAGCATAAAAAAGAAAAAAAGAATATATTCTTTTCGCTAATAAT
>JAGCZN010000041.1 GCA_017959995.1 Clostridia bacterium | reverse complement strand
TATTACTTTCAATGAAAATTATGAAACGCTAAATGAAATAAAAGAAAAACAACGCGAGGAGTTTTTAGAGGTGCTCCATAAACTTGATAAACTAAATTTTGTAAAAAGGTTGTTGTGGCGTGTGCCGTTGACAGTTAGAGGAGTGAATTATGTTAAAAAAGATAAAACGATATATAAAGAATAATTTTTAGGAGAAAACATATGAAAGAGGCGTGTAAGCGCGCCTTTTTTATTTACCGAAAAGTTTGCGTGTTAAAGAATAATAACGTTTATAAAGAAGTACTCGGCGGACGTAACGTTCGGTTTCACGTATGGGAATATTATCAAGCGTTGAACCGTCGGAAGAAAATCGCCCGTTATTAAGCCATTCCGTAATTCGGCCTTCGCCTGCGTTGTATGCGGCGATAACCGTTTTTTCATCGCAAAACCTATCGGATAAATACCTTAAATACGCGCAACCGAGAGCAATATTATCGTACGGTGAAAACAGATCGTATTCGGATATTCTGACTTTTGCGGCGATAAATGAAGCGGTTTCGGGCATCAACTGCATAACGCCGCAGGCACCCGCGGAAGATTTAACGTTCGGGTTAAAATTACTTTCACACTTTATAACGGCAAAAACGAGATTTTTATCGAGAGAGTATTTTTCACAGTTATCAGCAACGATCTCCGCCACGCATATTTCACGGGGAAAAAGCGAAAAGAAAAAAAACGCGCCTGCGGTAAAAACAACAAGCGCAAGGATAACAGAGGATAAAATTTTAACTTTCTTTGACAATATCACGAAGCGCGGCACTTACCTTTTTTTTCAATTCCTCAAAATCGGAATCGTTACATATTAAAGTATGCGCCGTTTCGGAGATTTTTTCGTAATCGAACTGATTTTTTATTCTGGAAAGAACTTCCTGCCGCGACATTCCGCTGCGCGCTTCTACCGCCGCTATACGGCTTTCAAGCGGACGAATAACAACGACGATCTTATCAAACAGGTTTTCAAACCCGCCCTCAAAAAGAAGCGGTACTTCCGCGAAAACAGGGCCGGATCCGACGGCACTCATCTTGCTTAAAAGCGTTTTCATTATAAGCGGATGAGTAAAATTATCAAGTTTCTTTTTAAGTTCGCCGTTTGAAAAAATCTTTTGGGAAACGGCGCGCCTGTCGATAACGGTATGACCGTCCTTCTTTGCGGTGAGAACGCCTACGAGTTCGGAAACGGCGCAAACGAAAGCCTCGTCGCGCAAAAGTTCGGAATACACCTCGTCGCACGAAAAAACCGGAAACCCGAGGTTTTTGATAATTTCGCACACGGACGTTTTACCCGAACCGATCCCGCCGGTTACGGCAATTTTTATATTTTTCATTATTTTGCCTCGCTTAAATTTCTGCCGGAATAAACGTCCGCCACGAGCGGTACTTTAAGTTCGGCGGCGCCTTCCATCTCCTCTTTGAGAATTTTTTCTACGAGCGGCTGTTCGCTTTTAAGCGTGTCGATAACGAGTTCGTCGTGCACCTGAAGAATTAGTTTTGAATTTAGATTTTCGTCTCTCAGCCTGTTGTAAACGCGGATCATGGCGATTTTAATTATGTCTGCACTACTGCCCTGAAGCGGCATATTCATAGCGGCGCGCTCGCTGAAAGAACGAAGATTATAGTTGGGCGAATTTATATCGCGCATAACGCGCTTTCTGCCGAAAATAGTTGAAACGTACCCGTTTTTATGGGCAAATTCAACGTTCTTTTCCATATATTCTTTAACGTTCGGATAACTTATAAAATATTTTTCAATCTACGTTTTCGCCTCTTTTGGTGAAATTTTTATATTTTTCGCAAGACCGTATTCGCTTATGCCGTAAATGATGCCGAAATTTACGGCTTTTGCCTTCCTGCGCATCTCCTTGGTCACTTCCGTTATGGGAACGCCGAAAACTTCGGCCGCGGTTGAAGAATGAATATCATCGCCGTTTTTGTAGGCCTCAATAAGCTTATCGCACCCGCTGAAATGCGCGAGAAGCCGCAGTTCTATCTGCGAATAGTCAGCGCCGACAAGGATATGATCGCTATCGGAAGGAACGAAGAAACGGCGTATCTCTTTCCCTTCTTCGTCGCGTATCGGAAGGTTCTGCAAATTCGGCTCCTTACTGGAAAGACGACCGGTGGTCGTAAGCGTTTGATTGAACACCGTGTGGATAAGCCCGGTGCGCTTATCTATCAACGGTAAAAAGCCCTCTACGTAAGTGGAGTTTAACTTTGAAATATGGCGATAACGTAGGATATAGGGCACTATTTCGTGATCGTCGTAAATCGATTCAAGAACGTCGGCGCTTGTGGAATAATTGTCTTTTTTCTTTTTACCGTGATACAGATTGAGTTTCTCAAAAAGAATTCTGCCGAGTTGTTTGGGTGAATTTACGTTGAAGACTTCACCTGCAAGCGAATAAATTTTTTCGGAAATTTTCGTTAAAACAGCCTTGTATTTTTCATTGAGTTCCCTGATAATCGTTTCGTCAACGCGAAAACCCGCCGTTTCCATATCGTAAAGCACTTTGGCAAGCGGCAATTCTATATCGTAATAAAGTGAAAGTTGATTGTTTTTTTCAAGCATTCCGTGAAGAATGCCGTTCAGCTTATAAAGACTGTACGCGGGAAAATTTTCAGGTAATTTATACAGAAGAATTACCTCGTTTTCCCTCTCCTCTTTCCCGGAAAAATCGGCTATATACTTTTGAAGAGAAATATCCTCTGTCTTTGACTTTAACCCGATCCCGTATTCCGCAAGAAGATACTCGGTTTTCTTTCTTGAATAAACGATTACGCTTCCGTTTTCGTTTTCAAACAGCGGGCGCAGCATTTTAACGGCGTCGTCGTAATTGAAGCCCTCGTCGAAAAACGATTTTTTTACGGGTATAACGTATTCTTTATTCCCGTCCGAAACGGAAACGTCTTCGCCGAAACTTACAGCCACCTGCTTTTTAATTAGATCCGATATAACGGCGGAATCCGTAACCGCAACCTTTTCGGGTATATCCGCGTATTCGCGTTCTTCGGCGCTTACTTCTTCTTCGTTTGCGTAAATTTCCGCTTTGTTGGTCAATGCCCTGAATTCAAGTTCGGCAAATTTAAGCTTTGCTTTTTTGGGTAAAGGCATCGTGAATTTAAGTTCTTCAAGAGGAAGATCCATATCCACGTTAAGGTCGATAGTGGCTAAAACCTTTGATAAAAGGCACTTTTCTTTTCCATCAATGATTTTTTCACGAAGTTTGCCCGTAAGTTCGTTCACGTGTTCGTACAGGTTTTCAACGGTGCCGTACTGTGAAAGCAAGGCGTAAGCGGTTTTTTCGCCTACGCCGGGAACGCCCGGTATGTTATCGGAGCTATCGCCCATAAGAGCTTTAAGATCAATTATCTGGCGCGGCAAAATAGACGTTTTTTCCTTGAAATTTTCAGCCGTATATACTTCGGTATCGCTTATGCCTTTTTTTGTGAAATAGACCGACGTAGTTTCGTTGACAAGCTGAAAAGAATCCTTATCTCCCGTAACGATAATATTGTTCACGCCGTATTTTCTGGTGGCGGTGCCTATTATATCGTCCGCCTCTACCCCTGCCTTTTCGTACGACGAAACGCCCATTTCTTTCAGAACCTCTTTTATAAGTGATATTTGCGGGCGTAGTTCTTCGGGCATGGGCTTTCTCGTTCCCTTATAATCGGCGTACATTTCGTGGCGAAAAGTAGGCTCTTTTCTGTCAAACGCAACGAGAACGTACCCGGGCTTTTCGGCGTCGGTTATTTTAAGTAACATATTAACGAAAGCAAAAACCGCATTAGTAGGCACGCCCTTACTGTTTGACATAAACGGCGTGGCGTAAAACGCTCTGTTGGCAAGACTGTTACCGTCGATAAGAAGAAGTTTTTCCATAAAAAATAGTCCTTTTCGCAATAAATCTGTTGCAAAAGAAATGTAATTGTGTTATTATAATATGGCTGACGGGAAAATTATTTATTTCTTTTAATGAAATTATACCAAATCTTTCCTTAAAATGCAACAATTAAATATGCCGGTGTGATGGAATTGGCAGACGTAGTGGACTCAAAATCCACCGCCAGCGATGGCGTGCCGGTTCGAGTCCGGCCACCGGCACCATTAGCGGGCTTTGCCGAAAGTAAAGCCCGCTTTTCGTAACCGTTGGCCTTATAACGAAATAACGTAGCGTTCCGTTCTCACTCCACTTACCGCTTTTATTAAGGCAATGAAAAAGACCGCCGAAGGCGGCCTTCAAAAAACGATCAACTGATGAATTTACATACTTTATCCGCGTAATCGGTGGGATTTTCTATAGTTAATCCCTCGATAAGCTGCGCCTGAACGAGAAGAATCTCCGCAAGATCTTTGAGTTTTTCCTTATCGGAAGCGAACAATTCCTTTATTTTTGCGAATATTGCGTGCGAAGAATTTATTTCAAGAACTTTTTGCGCGGTAACCCCGTTAGTTTTCGCGTCGGGCATGGAATTGAGAACTTTTTCCATCTCGATGGAAACGGCGCCTTTACTGCTTAAACATACGGGGTGGTTTTTAAGTCTTCCCGTGATCTTTACTTCGGCTATCTTTTCTCCGAGGCACTCTTTTATATAATCGGAAAGTTCCTTGTTTTCATCGGCATTATCCTCGGGCGTTTCGATTCCTGTATCGTCGCCCGCAGCGTTACGGAATTCTTTTTCGGAAAAGACTCCCAACATTTTTATGCAAAATTCGTCTATCTCGTCGGTAAAACAAAGCACGTCGTAACCGGCCTCGATAACAGCCTCGGTCTGCGGAAGGGCTTTTACGCCTTCGGCCGTTTTGGCGGTGCCGTAATAGATATACTTTTGTCCCTCGGGCATAGCGTCAACGTACTCTTTTAAGGTAACGTTTTTATCCTGCTTTACGGAACGGAACATCAAAAAGTCTTTAAGCCCTTCTTTATGCGCGCCCCAATCGCTGTAAACTCCGTATTTAATCTGAAGCCCGAAAGTATTCCAGAATTTCTCATAAGTTTCGCGTTCGTTTTCGAGCATGGAGGTCAGTTCGTTCTTTATCTTCTTCTCTATACTCTTGCCAATGGCTTTCAGCTGTTTGTCCTGCTGTATCGTTTCGCGGGAAATGTTAAGGGTAAGTTGACTGTCCACAACGCCCTTGACGAATCCGAAATAATCGGGAAGGAGATCGCCGCAACGTTCGGTTATCAGAACTCCGTCGGTATAAAGCTTCAGACCTTTTTCGTAATTTTTGGTATAATAGTCAAACGGAGCTCGCGCGGGAATAAACAGCAACGC
>JAGCZN010000040.1 GCA_017959995.1 Clostridia bacterium | reverse complement strand
TACCTGATATTCAGAAATTATTTCACGGCTATTCCGTGGGAATATGCCGAGGCGGCGTTTCTCGACGGGGCAGGCAACGTTCAGGTGTTCATCCGCATAATGCTGCCGCAAGCCGTGCCGATAATCGTATCCATCGCCATCGTTTCGTTTATAGGTAACTGGAACGATTATTACACGCCTTACCTCTATTTGAGGGAACACCCCACCGTCGCTTACGGAGTTAATGCTATATATTCCAAATATAAAACAAACTATCCAGTGGTGTTCGCCGCGATGACCTTTTCCGTGGGAGTGGTGCTGATAATTTATCTGTTCTTCAGCAAGACGATAATGGAAAGTATGTCCGCAGGCGGGCTTAAGGGATAAGGAGAAATGAAAATGAAAAAAAGAATAGGAGTATTCATCATGGCTTTCATCATGGCTGTTTCCGCCGCCGGTTGCGGCAACGGAAAAACGAGCGAAAAAACTATCGAATACAAATCCGATTTACCGGATTACGACGCGAAGAGAGGGCAACTCGAGTTGTCGCTCAACGCCTGGTATTCGCCGAAGCCCACGGACGAGGCTTTCGCGGAATATAAGGACTGCGGTTTCAATTACGTCTTTCTGATGGGCAACCAGGTAGGCAGTCTCGGCGATCCGAGAATTAAGTCCGCCCTCGAACTTTGCGATAAATACGGCATTAAAGCCTTCGTTGATTGCGGAAGTCAAATACAGAATTGCTTTGATTACAAACAATATAACGATTATCCCGCATTCGTCGGCTTCAATATAGACGAGCCCATGCTCTACTACAACACCGTGAACCACAAGCAGGGGGTAACCGAAATAGGCAATTATATAGAATCTTTTGAAAACGCCTTCCCGAACAAGAGTTTTCTTATCAATATGAACCCGACCACTTCGCTGTTTTTGTTCCCGAACGACGCCGAGGATTACGACGCGTATATCGAAGGAGTGCATAACGCCCTTGAAAACGTCCGCACGGGCGACAAGTGGCTTTCGGTGGACGATTACCCCATAATGTATAACGGCAGCAACAAGACCAACAAAAATTATCTGAAGGCAAGTTGGCTCGAACAACTCGAATACATGGCGCGTTACAAAGAAGTTTACGGCGACGTAAAGACGAATATGTTCATTCAGGCTATGCCTTATACCCCCGGCCACGAGAGGATAGTTTCCGAGGCGGACCTCGAACTTCAACTGTATTGCTGCCTCGCGTTCAACTTCGATATGATATCTTATTTCTGCTATCATTCGCCTTCCGCGAGCGAGGAATTCAACGATACGGATATAGCCCTCGTAGATCGCAACGGCGCCAAACAGCCCCTGTGGGATGCCGCGAAACGCCTCAATGAAGAAATAAGAATGTTCGAGCACGTCTATCTGCAATTCAACCACTGGCAGGGCGCTTATACCGCCGTGGGAACGAATAATTCGGCGGATAATTACGATAATAAAACGCTCTTTCTTCAACGCCCGCTCGCGGAGAACAGGCTCGGAGAACTCAAAAAGATAACTTCCACGGAAGACGTTCTCGTATCCCTCGCGCGGGACGACGGCAACAACTGCGCCTACACCGTGGTAAATTATAACGAAACCACGCTCGGCAAGAGCAATAGGGTAACCATGGAATTCAAAAACGCGCGTTACGCTATTATATATAAGGGCGGCGAAAAATCGATCGCGGCGCTCAAAGATCATAAATTAGAACTTCAACTCGGCGTGGGAGAGGGCGCTTATATAATTCCCGATCACTTCAGCGCCTGAGTGTAAAAGAAGGCAGGTATGAACGAAAAGGCAAAATGGATACGCGGCGAGGCGACCGAAGAATACGAAGCGCAAAGGCACGCTTTCGCCTTCAGAAAGGAAATTATCCTTCCGGAAGGCAAAACGCCCGTAGGCGCAACGATCACCGCGTCGGCTCTCGGTATCTTCAAAATCTATATGGGCGGAAGGGAAATATCTTCGGATAGATTCGCCCCCGGTTGGAGCAATTACGATAACCGCGTTTACTCGATAACCTACGATATAGGGGACTTTATCGCCGAAAAGTTCTGCGTGGGCGTTACTTTGGGCAACGGCTGGTATGCCGGCAAAGTGGGCGCGGTTTACTGCGACAGGGTGTGGGGAAATATCCCCGAATTCATCGCCGAAGTCACCGTGCGCTATTCCGACGGTACGACCGATATTTTCTTCACCGACGGAAGTTGGAAGGTTTCCGACTGCGCCGTCAGGTTCAACGATCTTTTCGACGGGGAAACCGTTGACGACCGCTATTCGGTAAAGGGATTCTCGTCATTCGGCTACGGCGATTCCGCCTGGCAAAACGCCGTGGTATCGGAAAGGGAAGAGATCGTTACGCCGGATACGGGTTCCGCGGCGAAAGTTATCTGCCGCCTGCCCGCCGTAAGCGAAAGAGAAATCAACGAAAAAATAATTTATGATTTCGGGCAAAACATGGCCGGCGCTGTGAGGATTACCGTGAACGGCGGCGGAAAAGTTACCGTAAGATATGCGGAAGTTCTCGATGAAAGCGGCTTGCCTTACTTTGAAAATCTTCGCACTGCAAAGGCAACGGATACCTTTATAACTGCGAAAGGCGGGGTTTTTGAGCCGATATTCACCTATCATGGCTTCAGATACGC
>JAGCZN010000039.1 GCA_017959995.1 Clostridia bacterium | reverse complement strand
GTCTGCGCGCCTACGTATCCGGCGCGAACCTCCTTGTCTTTTCAGGCGCATTAACATTATATCACCGAAAAACGCTTTTTTCGGCGGGCAGTGCCACCTTTCGGCTCGGCCCGATGAATTTTTCGCCGCGAAAGAACGTTCCCGCGAAGAATCAAAATTATGGCAAATACGGAAAACCGCCGCAAAATAATTGACAAAAAAATAAAATATCTTTAATATATATTATAGTATGTTATATACTCGGCGTAAAATCGCCGTATAAGTGAGGTATGATATGAAGACGCTTAAGAGAATTTGCCTGATACTTTTCGTTTCCATAGCGGCGTTTGCCATGTTCGCCTGCGAAGCGGGCAATAACGGTAAACTCGTAAACGAAAACGCCTCGTTCGATACCGTTATTTACGGAACCTACGCGCAAAACCGCGTAACGGACGGGAATCTTACCGGCTTGCTCAAAGGTCTGGGGGAAAGCGCGTGGTCGGATAACCGCACTACTTATAACGACACCGTTTACGAAAGAGTTGTGGCGGCGCCGTTCAGCAAGCAGGCGAAATTTAACGACGGCGGCGCGATTACCGAGGGCGAAACCTATTACTTCGCCGTTATGCCCGTAGAGTGGTACGTTCTTGAAAATAACGAGGATAGTACCGCGCTTATAGCGAAAAACATTCTTGACGTGCAGGTTTTCAACACCAACGTTGACAGAGCGCCCGATAACGACGGTAAGTACGTTAACGATTGGGAACTCAGCACCCTTCGCGAATGGCTCAACGGAACTTTTTTGAATAAGGCGTTCACCGCGCTGGAAAGCGCCGCCATAAACAAAACGAAGAACGTTTCCGCCTATCCCGAATCCTATTACAAAAACCATTCCAAAGCGATAAACGACACGTGGGATCAGGTTTATTGTTTAAGTTACGCCGATGCCGTAAACGCCGATAATCGCTATAACCATACTTACGCGTTCTCTTCCGCAATGGGCGATTACGATTGCTTGAGAATGGCAAAAGTAACCGATTACGCGAAGGCGCGCGGCGCGTGGTATTATATCAATACCCAAAAAGAAGATTATAAGGACTACGAACTGTATCAGCGTTTCGACGGGAACGGAAAATATTGGCTGCGTACCGTGGGTAAGGATTCCGTTTACGCAGCGGTAGTACGCTACACGGGCGAAGTGGGCCGCACCTACGAAAACGTGGGTTATAAATATTCGAAGGACGCGAAGAGCACGGTAGACGTTGGCGTAAGGCCCGCTATAACCGTAGGCTTCGACGCGACCGTGGGAAAATAATCACCATACACGGATAAACGTAAGGCAAACGCCTTAAAAAAACGAAAAGTAAAAATTTTGCCGAAAGCGGGAAAACGTTCGGCAAAAAAGGAGAAAACGATGGCACTTTTCAGAATTAACATAGAGTGGACGGACGATTCGCACAACGTACTCGTTTACAAATATCCATTCAAAAACGGCGGCAGGGAAGTAAACAACCGAAGCACGCTGACCGTAAGAGAATCGCAGATGGCGGTTTTCGTTTACAAGGGCCAGATCTGTGACGTTTTCGCGCCCGGCTTCTATAAACTGGATACGAATATCTATCCTATCCTTACCAAACTCGCTGCGTGGACGTACGGCTTTCAGACGCCTATTACCATGGAAGTTTATTTTATAAACACCAAACAGTTCACGGGCAACAAGTGGGGCACGCAGAACCCGATACTTATGCGCGATCCGGAGTTCGGATCCATAAGGGTGCGGGGGTTCGGCCAATTCGCGTTCAAAGTTGACGATTGCGGCGCGTTTTTAAGGGAACTTTTCGGCACTAATTCCACTTTCACCAAGGAAGATATTTTAGAGCATTTAAGAGGGCTTGTCGTATCTCACCTTACGGACGCCATAGGCGAAAGCAAACTTTCCGCCATAGACCTTGCCGGCAACACCATAGAATTCCAGCAAATAGTTACCGAAACCGTTCAGGAAGGGTTCAAGGACATAGGCTTGCAATTAACCAAGTTCGTTATAGAAAATATGTCGGTACCGCCGGAAGTGGAAAAGGCTTTCGACGAGAGAAGCCGCCTCGGAATACTCGGCGACAAAACGGACGTTATGATGCGTATGGCCGCGGCCGACGCGCTTAAAGAGGCCGCTAAAAATCCCGGAATGGGCGGCGCGTTTATGAGCGCGGGCGTGGGACTCGGCGCGGGCGCCGGACTCGGTCAGATGATGAACGAGGCTTTCAAGCAGCCCCAGCAACCCCAGCCCCAACAGCCACAGCAACAGGCGGCCGCAGCGGGTGCGGCGGCGGCAACGGCAGGCGGCGCGGTATGCCACAGTTGCGGCGCGGCTATTCCCGCGGGATCCAAATTCTGCCCCGTTTGCGGCGAGAAACAGAACGTAAAGCGTTTCTGCCCCGAATGCGGCAAAGAAGTAGCCCCCGGCGCGAAATTCTGCCCCGAATGCGGCATGAAACTGCAATAAACGCCGTATTTCACACATAATAACAAGAAAAAGACTTTCAGGAGATAGACATGGAAAAGGAAAAAATCACCGAAAACACCGTAATTGCAGACGTTATCAGAATTAACCCCAACGCGGGCGAAATTCTTATGAGTTACGGTATGCACTGTTTAGGTTGTGCCATTGCCCACGGGGAAACCGTAGGTCAGGCGGCGGAAGTTCACGGAGCGGATCTCAACGCGATGCTCGAAGAACTTAACAATTTCTGATAAAAAAGCACGGTTTTTTGCCGTGCTTTTTTATTCAAACTTTTTGAAACGGGAAAAGAGGATCGTATATGGATACAATGGCTGAGGAAACCATAGAGGTCGTAAAAAATACCGACAGCGTAAAGTGTAAAAGTTGCGGCTCGAACATGACGTTCGATCCCGAAACGCAAATGCTCAGATGCTCGTACTGCGGATACGCCGAAGATTTTTCAAAATCCGGCAAGGTGGAGGAAATATCCATTGAAAAAGCTCTTGGCAAAAACGAGAGGTGGAGTAGCGATACGCTCGTTTATAACTGCGGAAACTGCGGCGCACGAGTGGTGGCGGAAAAGGGAACGACTTCCGGCGCGTGTCCTTTCTGCGGAACGCCGCACGTAGTTGCGGAAGAGGATCTTGAAGGTATCAGACCGAACGTGGTGGTCCCGTTCAGATTAGGAAAAGAAAGGATAACCGAAATATTCAAAAAGTGGGTAAAACGCAGGTTATTCGCGCCGAGAGCCTTCAAAAAACAAGCTGAAGCGGATAAGGTAAAAGGCGTGTATATGCCGTTTTTCACGTTTGACAGTAACACCGATTCCGTTTACGAAGGCCGCGTAGGTGACGAACATACCCGCACCGTAACCGATTCAAAGGGCAACACCCACACCGAAAAGTACATAGTATGGAGAAAGGTTCGCGGTACGTTCGCGCACTTTTTTGACGATATTCTGATAAGCGCCGGCACGCATTTCGAGCAGAAAAAAGCCGATAGGCTTTCTCCGTTCGACTGGGCTTCCGCCTGCGTTTACGAAAACAAATTTCTTTCCGGATACGTCGCACGCCACTACGACAGAGATATTCAAAGTTGCTGGGGCGACGCCAAAAAACTGATCGACGCAAAAATAAGAGAGATGATAATCGATTCCTGTAATTGCGACAGGGTGGATTACATGAATATCAAAACACGGCATTCCGACGTTACGTATAAATACGTAATGCTTCCCGTATACGATATTTCGTATTCGTATAAGAAGAAAAATTAGGTTATCTATGCCAACGGCAATACGGGAAAAATAGTGGGCAAAACGCCCGTATCGCCCGTCAGGGCAACTATCGCCGCCGTTTTGGGAACGGGTATCGTCGGGCTCATTATCTGGCTTATATATATGTTTCTTACAAGTTGAATTCGAACGTAAAATATCGAAACAGCAAAAAGGCTTCGGCGTTTTTCCGAAGTCTTTTACTTTTTTCTGTCGGCTTTTTCGTTTTCGGCCTCTTTACGTCCCATCTCGCTGTAGAGAACAGCGCGTTTTACATCCTCCGTTATCATATTTTTTACGGAACCGTAAGCCCTTCTGTATAACTGAAGTAAGTTTTCTTCATCGGGCGAAAGGTTTGCGTTCGATGAAATATTTCCGAAATCGTCCTCTCTGCCGAGAAGATAATCCGCTGTACATTGAAACAGATCCGCAAGTTTTATAACGAACTCACCCGAAGGAAAATGCTCACCGTTTTCCCACCGCGCCACGGTACTTTGATTTGTTTTTATTGCGTCGGCAACCTCTTTTTGCGAAAGGTTTTTTTCCTCGCGTAATTCTTTTATTCTTAACATTTTATCTATATTTTATTTTAATGCGAAAAGGCATAATTTTAGTTGACTTATGCTTAAAGGCATATTATAATATAAAAGATATGCAAAAACGCATACAAAATGCTTAACAAGGAGTATTTTATGAAGAAGATTCTCATCACGATTCTCTCGCTTTCTTTTCTCGTGTGCGGTATTATTGCGTGCGAGAATAACGAAACCGCCGGCGTGCAAAAAAGGGTAGTCTGGACGGTTGAAGACGTTTACGCCTACGCTGCCGAAAACGGTTACGAAGGCACGCTTGAAGATTTCCTCGCAAGCATAAAGGGTGATGCGGGCAAAGACGGAATCAACGGAACGAACGGTAAAGACGGAGTAGGTATATCCGCCGTGTATTTATCCGAAGGCAAACTTATTATAGAATTGACGGACGGTACTGAAACAGATCTCGGTAACGTTATAGGCGCGAAGGGCGACAAAGGCGACCAGGGGGACCAAGCTTTACAGGGTGAAAAAGGCGATAAAGGCAACGACGGACGTGACGCCGCGCATTACGGAGAAACGCATACCGTTTCGTTCGACGTGAACGGCGGAACGTTGCCCGAAGGCGCCGAAGCTTCCGAGAAGTCAGGCAAGGCCGATGACCGAGCACGCACCCAGAAGCAGGCAGATGCCCGCCAGCAGCGCGGCAGCATGAACGGTGCGGCCAGCCAGAACGGCCAAGGCCGCAACAACCGCCACAACCGCCGCCAGCGCAACAACCGCGAGGTCGAGCCCTCCGTCACGCGCGAGGACCTCGCCGAGCTCAAGGTCGCCGAGCTGCGCGAGCGCGCAACGGCGCTCGGTCTGGACGCGACGGGCTTGAAGAAGGCCGAGCTGGTCGAGGCTGTGTTCGCCGCCAGCGTGCGCGCCGAAGGCTTCATCGACGTCGAAGGCGTCCTGGACATTCTGGCAGACGGCTACGGTTTTCTGCGCACGACGGGCTACTTGCCCGGCGAGACCGATTGCTACGTGGGCACCGCGCTCATCAAGCGCAACGGCCTGCGCAAGGGCGATTACATCGAGGGCACGACGCGCCCGGCGCGCGACAACGAGAAGTTCGCCGCCATCCAGAAGATCAACCGCGTGAACGGCCTGACGCTCGAGCAGCTTGCCGACCGTCCGCGCTTTGCCGACCTCACGCCGGTGTATCCTTCCGAGCGCCTGCTCATGGAGCATGGCAAGAACACGACTACGGCGCGCGTCATACACTTCGAGAACCTGACCGCGACATTCCCGACTCGGCGCATCATCCTCGAGACCGACCCCAAGGAGT
>JAGCZN010000038.1 GCA_017959995.1 Clostridia bacterium | reverse complement strand
TTGGTGGAGACGGAGGGACTCGTAAGGAGCGAAGCGACGGAATAGCGATTGCTAAACCGAAGGTTTCAATCGCGTCACGTTATTTCGCAGATACCTGCTTTGCAACGAAAAGAGGAAGCCGTAAAAAAGGCGAATAAAAAAGGCGAAGGGGAACTTCGCCGTTTTATTTGCCCGATAAGACAGGCTTCCGATTTGGTGGAGACGGAGGGACTCGAACCCCCGACTTCTTGCATGTGAAGCAAGCGCTCTAACCGACTGAGCTACGCCTCCGTACCCTTTAATAATATCACAAATCGGTTATACAATCAATCGTTTTCGCGTGGGTAGAAAATTTTTTTACGTTTTGCGTTGACATTTTCGGGGGCAGATGTTAAAATTACAAAAAAAGGAGCGGTTATGAAAGGTTATAAGTTTGTTTCCGTGGAATTTACGGAGGATCCCAACGTGGCGGGCAGAACGTATTGGTATTTGTGCGAGTTCGACACGGCGGATATAGGTTCGCGCGTTACGGCGCCGATAGGCAGTCATAACAGGTTGCAGACCGCCGTGGTGCGCAGGGTGATGTACGCCGAAGCGCCTTATGCGCCGTATCCGCTATCAACCATTAAAAAGATAGAGGGGATATTGGCGGAAAATTTGTAAATACCCCCTGAATCGCATATTATCGTGCGATTTTATTTTTTGTTTACGTTTGCGAACGGGCTGAAAGTTCTTCCGCTATCGCCGCGCGAAGCCCGTTCTTTTCCATATTATAAGCCTGTTCAATACAGTGGAAAACGGTTATTCCCTTGCTGCTGCCGTGTCCTTTTACAACGGTTTTGGAAGTGCCGAGAAGCACCGCGCCGCCGTAGTTGTTGTAATCCATAAAATCTTTCAGTTCCATTATATCTTTTTTAAGCAGCGCCGCGCCTATCTTGTTTTTGAAATTCGCCGTCATGGCGGATTTCAGCAATTTAAGCATTTCGAGGCAGGCGCCCTCGGTTGATTTTATAAGCACGTTCCCCGCGAAGCCGTCGCACACGACGAGATCGTAATCGCCTTTCAGTAGATCGCGGCTTTCCATATTTCCAACGAAGTTTATTCCCGCGGTTTCTTTGAGAATACGGTGCGTTTCCTTTCTGAGCGCGTCACCTTTTTCTTCTTCCGTTCCCACGTTGAGAAGAGCGACGCGCGGATTTTTTACGCCGTACGCCTTTTTGAGGTACAGACTGCCCATTACCGCGAACTGCATCAACTGAAAGGAATCGCAATCGACGTTGGCGCCGCTGTCGCACACGCCCACTATTTTACGGTTCACGGTTGGCAGGATGGGGCAGAAGGCGGGGCGTTTTACGCCGCGTATCCTTCCTATTTTCAGCACTGCCCCGGCAAGTAACGCGCCGGTTGAACCGGTACACACAAGCGCGTTGTAATCTTCACCGCTTTTAAGAAGTTCTATTGATTTATACATTGAACTTTCTTTTTTGTTGCGTATGGCTTCGGTAGGTTTTTCGTTGCAGTCGATAACGTCCGCCGCGTGCAGTACGGAGATGCGCGAAGTATCGTACTTATAAGCGGAAAGTTTTTCGTTTATCTGCGTTTCGTCTCCCACGAGAACGATATTCGCGTCGGAAATTTTATTTACGGCAAGCACCGCGCCTTCAACGTTCGCGTCGGGGCTGCGGTCGCCGCCCATTGCGTCCACTACTACGTTTATCATCTGAACTCCTCCGATTCTATACTACGGTATTATATCACGGCGGCGAAAAACAGTCAACGTTTTTAGGGCGTTTGGGGCTCCGCGGTATTTTGTGTTGACAAAAAAATTCAGATAGGGTATAATATTACGGTATAAATTCAATAAGGAAGTTTATCGTGTTCGTATCGTTTTCCGCCGCCGATACCGATTTTGCGCCGGAAAGATACGGTATAAAACGATGAAAAAAATGAGATACCTTCTGAAAGAAAACGTGAGCGGCGGACCGGCTCCGTTCGACACCGAACTTGAAATAACCGAAACGGACGACGAGTACGTTTTCGTTTTTTTTGCGGAACACTCTTTCGGATACTGCGTTTGCAACGAATATAACGGCCCGCATTACAAGGGCGACGTGTGCGAGATTTTTATAGGCACGGATCCTTTCCGCAAAACCTACTACGAGGTGGAGGTCAGCCCTAAAAACGCCCTTTTTCTCGCAAAAATCACCTATTGCGGAAATAATCCGAAAGGCGATCCCGTTATCGAGGCGGAATTCGTGCCCGAAGAAGACGGTTTCGTAAAAAGTTCCGTTACCGTAACGGGCGGCGGCTATACCGCCGTTATCAGGATCCGGAAAGAGCGCGTTTCAACGGGAAACGGCAAAACTTTTTTCAACGCCTACCGAATAGAAACGGACGGCGGTGAAACGGAAAAACATCTGTTTGCCCTTTCGCCTACGCTGCGAAAAAAGTTTCACGTGCCCGAAAAATTCGCCCTGCTTGAAAATTACGAGAAACAGGCTGAAAATTAACCCGCCGTTTTATGATTTTGCGGCGGTTAAAACGAGGATGATTTGTTATGATCGAAGTAAGAGAAGTAAAAACGAAAAAAGAAAGGAAGCAATTCGTAGACTTCCCTTTGAAACTGTATAAGGGAAACCCGTATTTCGTTCCGCCGCTCTACGGCGACGAGATGAAACTTTTCAATAAAAACAACCTGTATTGCGATCAGGCCGAGGCGGTTTATTACAACGCCTATCGCGACGGGGTTATGGTGGGCAGAATATCGGGCATTCTCCAGAAGGCATCGAACGAAAAGTGGAAGCAGAAACGCGTTCGCTTTACCCGTTTCGATTCCATTGACGATCAGGAAGTTGCCGACGCGCTTTTCGGCGCGGTGGAAAATTGGGCGAAATCTTTCGGAATGGAAGAAGTTGCGGGGCCGCTGGGTTTTTCCGATCTTGACAGAGAGGGGCTTCTGATAGAGGGGTTCGATCAGCTTTCAACGTTTGAAGAACAGTACAATTACGACTATTATCAGAAACTTATCGAAAACTGCGGTTACGGAAAAGAGGTGGATTGGGTAGAACGCAAACTGCGCGCCCCCAAAGTGATAGACGACCGCGTTCCGAGGATAAGTTCGATGATGCTGAAAAAATACAATCTCCGTATGGGCGAGGCGAAGAACACGAAAGATTTCATCAAACGCTATGCGGACGGGATATTCAAACTGCTTGACGAATCTTACGACGACCTGTATATGACCGTTCCATTTACCGAGGCAATGAAAAACAACATGATAGCCAACTTCAAACTCATAGTGGATATACGCTACGTGGCGGTAATTCTGGATGAGAACGATAAAGTGGTGTGCTTCGGTTTGAGTTTCCCCGCGATAGGCGAGGCAGTGCAGAAATCTGGCGGCAAGCTTACCGTTCCCACGCTTTTCCGCGTGTTAAAGGCGCTTAAAAAGCCCAAAGTGCTCGATCTGGCGTTGGTGGGCGTCGCTCCCGAATATAAAAACAAAGGCGTAAGCAGCACGCTTATCTGGGGCGTTATGGAAATGCTCACCCAAAATAATCTCGATCACGCCGAAACGAATCTTAATCTTGAAGATAACTACGTTATTCAAAACCAATTCAAGATTTTCGACGCTGAACTTCACAAGCGCCGCCGCGCCTTCGTGAAAAAGATAGTGTAATATAATATAACGATATTATTGCGGCCGCGTCGTTTTACGACGCGGCCGCTTCATTGTAATTATATACAAAAGAAAGAGCCTTTTTTTAAGGCCCTTTTTTTCGGAAATACTGCGATCGTTATTCTTTTTTCCGTTTTTGCGGAATTTTTTTCTCCGTAAGGGGAATAAGGGTTTTTGGCGTTTTGTCGCTTTTATTCGTTACGTAAACCGTGAGTTTAACCGTGGGCAAAGCGGGCGTTTCTTCGCGTTTTGCGGGGGATCCGGTATTTTCGGCGGCAAGCGCGGGGGGAAGGGGTTTTTCGCTTTCCGTATTTTCGGATAGCGGTTCGGCTTCGCTTTGCTTTGGAAGGGAAACTTCTGCCGGAGCGCCTTTATCCGGTATTTTTACGCGTTTTACTATCGAGTACATAACGGGAATTATAACGAGCGTAACGAAAGTAGCGAGCGTAAGTCCGCCCATTACGACTACGCCGAGCGGCTGCATCAGTTCCGAACCTTTTCCTATGCCGAGTGCCAGCGGAACCAGCGCGAGCACGGTAGTAAGGGTGGTCATCCATATAGCGCGCATACGCGATTTACTGCCCTCTATAAGCGCGTCGTAGCGCGCCATGCCTTCGGCTTCGAACTGCCCTATGCGGTCGATCATTACTATCGCGTCGTTCACAACCACGCCCATAAGCATGATTATGCCCACGAAGGAAACGACGTTCAGCGATATTCCCGTCAATACCAGCGCAAGGAAGCCGCCCGTGAAAGAGAACGGCACCGCGAATATCACTATAAACGGTTTCGCAAGCGATTCGAACTGGCACGCCATCACCGCGAAAAGCAGCAGGAACGAGGCTATAAGCGCCACCGTAAGCCCGTCGAAAACTTCGATAAGGTAGTGATTTACGCCGTTTTCACGGAATTCGGAGCCTTCGTAATCTTCAAGAACTTCGGCGATTATATTCGTGAAAATGCGGCTTGCCGAACCCGAATCCATACCTGAAACTTCGGCGGATAGGGTAACGAGATTTTTGCCGTTTTCCTTTTTTATTATGGTGGGGGAATAATGGGAAGTTACGGTTGCAACTTCGCCCAGCGTAACGGCGGAGGTCCCGTCGAAACCGAGCACGAAGTTGGTTATTCCCGAATAATATTCTTCAATCGTGCCTTCTTTGAAACGCACGGAAACGTCAAGGCTTTCCCCGCCGGAAACAACCGAACACGCCGTATAGCCGGCTATGCCGGCGCGTAACGTGCCAACCGCAACGGTATAGTCCACGCCGCGCTCTATACATTTGGCTTTATCTATTTTTATATCGTATTCGAGCATCTCGTCGGAAAAGTTGTCGGTCACCTGTTTGAAGCACGGATCTGCCGCCAACGTTCTTTCCCTTACGGTTTGCGCTATGGCTTTAAGCGTTTCAACGTCGTCGTCGGTGATGATGGCGCTTATCGTGGCGAACCCGCCGAGTCCGCTCATAAGAGACGCCAGAACCCCGTCCACCTCGGTAACGCTTACGTTAAGCCCGTAGTTTTCGGCTATTTCGCGCACGTTTGCCAAAGTTTTTTTCGTTTTCTCCCCGCCGTCTTCAAGAAGCAGTCTTATTACGCCGGAAGGCGCGGTGGAAAGCAGCCCGATAGTACCTACCGTAGACGAAATATATTTGATATCGGGCACTTTTTCGTAAATATCGTCATATACAAGGCGCGTTTTCTCCTCGCAATAGGCAAGGTTGTCAGACGCGTCGAAATAAATGCTTACTTCTATGGTGCGCTGGTCTACCGAGGGCATAAATTCCGTGCCCGTAACGAAAACGAGGCCTACGCTTCCGGCAAATATCACAAGCGCGATCAGAAGCACCAGCCACCTTTTTTTCAGCGCGGCGCGCAGGAAAGAATCGTAAGCGCGCATAAGGGAAGCGAGCGGACGGAAGCGTTTTTCACGGCGACTTACGGCGGGCTTTTCAGCGTTCGCCGCGGCTGTAAGGTCGGTTTTTTTCGTGCCGCCCACTTTATCTTTTATTTGTTTAACGCGTGATTCAAGGGCTTTTCCGGCAAGCATTACCTTATCGCTGTAAACGGCGCAGTAAAGCGTGGGAATAACGGTCAACGCAACTATCAGCGAGAACGTAAGCGAGAATATTACCGAGTACGAAAGGTCGGAAAAGATCATTTTCGATAAACCCTCGGTAAACAGTATCGGAAAGAACACGCACACCGAAGTGAGCGTTGAAGCGAGCAGTGACCCCGCCACGAGCTTCGTTCCGTCAACGGCGGCCGTAACGGCGGTTTTGCCCTTATCCCTTTCTACGCTTATACTCTCGATCACCACTATACTGTTATCCACCAGCATACCTATGCCGACGGCAAGTCCGCCGAGTGAAACCATGTTGAGCGTTATTCCCATAAAGTACAGGCAGGCAAGCGCGCACAGCACGGAAAGCGGCATAGTTACCGCTATGATGAGAGAGGTTCTTATCCTTCTTAAAAAAAGGTATATTACCAGTATCGCCAGCGCCCCGCCTATCAGCATCGAGGACAGAACGTTGGTTATACTGTCGTTTATGAATTTTGCCTGATCGTCGAGAAGAACGACGTTTGACGAGGAATTGAATTTTTCCAGTTCGTCTTTAACCGCCTGCGAGATGGCCGTGGTATTCGCGCCCGAAACGCCGTAAACCTGCAGCGTTACCGAGGGATATTCGTTGATGTACGATCCCTCGGAATATTCGGTTACGTATTCCACTTTTGCCGCGTCGCCTATTTTAAGCGTTAAGTCGGCGTTGCCGTCCGCATCGAAATCGAGGGCGGACAGATCCGCGTCGTTTATCGCGCCGAGCAGTTCTTCCGTGAAGGAAACGGCAAGATCCGGATCGAAAACGGCTATTATATCGGCTATATCTTTTGCCGTAAGTTCGGCTATTTCCAACTCGCCCGTTATTTCGTTAACGTGCTCGCGCGAGCGTAAAACGTCTACCGCCCGCTGCGTTTTTTCCCAGAATTCTTCAGACAGATATTTAGCGTTAGCCGCCTGAATCTCACTTAAAATACTGCTCGGCAGGTCAATAACGTCGCCGTGGTCTTCTATGTACGAACGAAGCAGGGAAACCGACGAAGCGAGCGATTCAAGCCCCGCCGTTTCGAGAACGGGGATGATGACGTAGAACGGAACGGCGGAAAGTATCTGCTCCGCCGTGGGAAGTTCCGCCGATGACAGGGCGGAAGAAACGCTCTTAAATCTTTGGATATACGCTTCCGCCTCGTCCGCCGAAACGCCGCCGAGAATATCGGCCGCGCTTTTAGCCGCGGATAGAATAACCGCCGTTTTACGGTTTAAGGGGATCTGTATGGGAACGTTTTTTATATCTTCGATACTCTTTGCGAAGGAATCGTTCCTGAACGCCACTATTTTTCCGTCCTCTTCGAGCGTGCCGAGGGGGATATCGAGTTTAGAATCGGTCGTCAGCGTCTGAACTATCAGAAGGGTGGTTATTTCCAGCCCGTTTATCGGGGATATTACTATTTTCTTTTCCGGCGCGCCTATTACGTTTACCGAGGCTACGTTTTCAACGGCGAGCAGTTTTTCGCGAAGGGCCTGCGCGTCGGCATGGGCGGCGTAAGCGTCCGCGGGATTGTAAACGGAAACGGTAGATACCGCCATTCCGTTGAAATCCAACTGGGTGAAAACGGGATCGTAACACGCTTCCGGAAACTGAACGAGCGCCAATCTGTCTTTGATCTCGGTAATTTTTTTATCTACGTCCGTTCCGTAGTCGAAAATTATGGCGGTGATGGAAGCGTTTTCTATACTGTAAGAGGAAACGTTTTGTACGTTACTTATGGTTTTTACCGTGTTTTCAACGAGCGGGCGTACGTCCTCGTCGCACGTATAGGAACTCGCGCCGGGGTACGGTACGGTTATACCCAGCGCGGGAAAAGCTATATCGGGCAGTAAATTCGTAGCCATGCGCGTGGCGGAAAACACGCCTAACGCAAGCATCACCACCGCTACCGTGCAAACGGCCACGGGGCGCAAAAAGATTTTTTTAAGAAAATTCATTTACGTTCTCCCGCCCTTTCGGGGCGTTCTTTTTCCATTATAATATAAATTGATGAAATCAGTATTAAAAAAACCGAAAAAATTTCGTTAAAAAGAAAAAATTATGAAAAAAGTTCGTTTCGCGTGCGGAATTCGCTTTTGATACGGTTTAGCGCCTCACGATAGATCCGCCGCGCATTTGTGCAGATTTTACAATATAGCTTGTAATATTTATGTAATATGCCCATTGCGTTTTTTTCGGAAATAGGTTATAATATTAAAGTAAAATGCCGCTTTGAATATGCGGTTTTGATCAGGAGGACGATTTTTTAATGGCAAGCCTTAACTTAAAGAATATTTATAAGGTTTACGGCAACAACACCACTCCGTCGGTTACGGACTTTACTCTCGACATCGAAGATAAAGAATTTATAGTTTTCGTAGGCCCTTCCGGCTGTGGTAAATCCACTACGCTGCGCA